>JAKLHU010000172.1 GCA_022709995.1 Verrucomicrobiota bacterium
GCCAGCGCCGTCGGCGGCCTCATCGTCGGCGCCACCGGCAGCGCAACCATTGCCATCGACGGCCAGGCCGCCGTGGTTGGCACCATCAACGGCACCGGCCAGGCGACGATCAGCATCGACTCTGCCGCCGTCATCGGCGCCATCGCCTCGCTTACCGGCCAGGCGACGATCAGCATCGACGGACATTCGACCATCATGGGCCTCGGCTACATGACCGGCAGCACCATCGAAAGCGGCGAGCTGACCCCGGCCAGCATCGCCGCCGCCGTCTGGAACGCCATGCTCGCCAGCCACCAAACAGCGGGCAGCGCCGGCAAGGCCTTGTCGACCGCCTCCACCGGCGGCGTCGACCTCAACGCCCTGGCCGCCGCCGTCGTCGCCGCGCTCGCCAAGGCGCTCCAGAACGAACTCCCGATCATCGCCGCCGGTGGCGTGCTCAACGGCCGCCAGGCCCGCGCCGGAAGGACGTGGCCATTGATGGACGCCACGACCGTCACGCCGGCGTCCTCGACCTCAAGAATCGGGTCCGACGGCAACTCCGCCAAAGCGAAAGTCTGCCGGTAGATGCCAGTGCCGGCAAAAAACGGATAGCCCTGGTCATTCCAGGCGCCGGTTTTCAAAGCCGGCGCCGGCGCCGCCAGCCGGCCGTCGGAAAGGACCCGGAAGGTTCCGGCCAGCGCCAGCTGCATGATGTTGCCGATGGTAAACGACAGCAAACCCAGCTGCGGCTGGTTCCAGAAACTCGTCCGCACCCGGACGTAGAAGCTGTTGCGGCCGGGCCGGCAGGCCGCGGCAATAGCGTAGCGCCGGTTGTTCTGATCCCAAAGCGCCGCCGCCGACCAGGCCTTGATCTCAGCGCCATTGATGAACACATTCAGGCAACTGTCATCGTCGACGACCAGACCCAGGTCAGCCAGGATTTCCGCCAGATCAAAATCGCCGCGCAGCCAGTAGTGCTCGGACTCGGCCCGGCAAACCGCAAAGGGACTGCTCTGGGCCAGGACCGGCTGCCACATGCCCGGCACGCCGAGTCCGCCGGTCCGGGGCCAGTCTTCCCGCAGACCGAGGTCCAGCGGATCAAGGCACGTCTTCTGGGCCGGGACAAAGTGATTTTCCGGCTCGGCTAGAAACTGCCAGTCGCGGGCCAGGGTCAGAACCGGGCGTTCATCCAGGCGCATCCAAGTCGCCAAACGCCCCAGAGGGCAAGCGTCCGGAGTCGCTTCGCTTCCTACCCGAAATATAAAAGACTGGTTATCCGCCAAGGTGAAAGTCTGCGAAAAACCGTTGTCCTCCCCCGCTCCGGGCAGGGAGCAGACCGCGCCGCTGTCCGGATCAAGCAGCTCCGTCACCGGCCCGAGGCGGTGGCGAAGAGTCAAAGTCTTGGCGCCGGGCAGCTGGTTGGCGACCAGCAGCAGGGCGTCGCCATCGTCGTCCCGGCGCAGAGCCGTGATGACGTCATCCGCCCCGGCGCCGGTGATCGTGTACGGCGGCGCCAGACTGCCTGCCACAGCGGCCGCCAGACGGGCTTTGAAATCGGGATGCGAACTGGCGATGACCTCGCTCACCTCCGCCAGCCTGCCGCCGCCAAGGACCTGCGGAACGGCGTCGACCGCCACCAGACGGCCGCCGGCGGCCGCAAACGCAGACAAGACCGTCGCCACCGCGGCGTCAAGATAAAGCACATGCGGCAGGATGACGACTCGAAACCGGCTGGCCGGAGCCGCGATGACCCCGCCGGCAGCCGTGGCCTCCCCTGCTGGAAACATGTCTTCAAAAAGAATCTCGAAGTCGAGATGCCCGCGGACCAGGGCGTCCAGAGTCCGGTTGAAGGCGTCGGCATGGGCGGCCAGGGGCTCCGGCTCGCCCGGCCCCATCGGCGTCGCCGCCACCTGGGTCGTCTGCGGATAAAGCACGGCCAGCCCGGTTTCCAAGCGCCCGCTCGCCGCAAAGCGCGACAGCCGCGCCGAACATTCGGCGAAAAGCCGGTACAACCCCCACCAAGGCTGGGTGAAATGTTTGCCGGCGCCGGTCCGCTTGCGGAAATCCGCGATGGTATAGATGAGGGTGTTGTCGTTGATCAGATTGATGCCGAGCGCCGCCAGCCAGTCGTTGATGACTTTCTGCTCGGCCAGGTCGGCCGTGAACGGCCGCACGCCAAACGCCTCGCACATGGTGCGCACGGCGCCGGAATAGCGCGCCATGGCGCTGATGCGCTTCGCCGTCATGATCAGCGACCGGGCGCCGCCCCGGTACCACAGAGGACGCCCATAGACCTTCTGCATGGCGAACGACGTGTTGCACCCCAGCAGATCCATGCCCGGAACCGGAATGTGCCGCAAGGCGACGTGGATGTCGCCATTGCGGGCAATGGCCTGCCGCATGTCGGCGACGACTTCCTCGTAGATCATGTGCCCGGTCAATTCGACCCCGCGCTCGGAACACCACACCGCCAGCATCTGCAGATTGTCGCCGAACAGCTCGGCGACCAACTGCCAGTAATCGGCCCGGACCCGGGCGGAACCAGGCAGGTCGGCAAAAATCCGCGGCAGCTCCGGAATCAGATCATAGCCGTATCGGTCCTGGAACCGCCCCGGCAGGGCGGGCGTCCACGGAATGGAAAAATCCTGATAGGCGTGCGTCTGCGGTTCGTCAAAGAAAAAGCCCTTCAGCGTTTGCCCGAATTCATCCTGAAAGCGCTCGTAGTACTGCTCGTGGATGTAGCTCATCCACGCCTTGAAGGCGTCTTGGTTGAGGAGATCGAGCTGACCGCGCTGGCCCCACGAATCAACCAGACCGTTGCAATTGAGGGATGAGCCGTTGGACGTCTTCTTCAGCACCAGCATCAGAGTGCCGCCAGTCTCGCTCGCATTTCGCCAGACGTCGTTTTCCCGGGGCGGCATCGGCTTCAGGACGGCGCCGTCGCCGGTTTTCCAGAAGGCCGCATAGACCTGCACGGCCGCGTCCAGATAGTATGTCTCCCCGGGCTGCAAATCGACGGCCAGGCTGGACAGATGCCAGGAGCGGTATTCGGGATGCTCCTTGACGGCCCGGCCGCCGGCGGTCCCGCTCGGCCAATTCAATTCGTCGTATATCCACGCCTTCATGCCCCGCCGCCGGCATTCCGCCAGCGTGAAACCGATGTACTCAAACCAGCTTTCCTGCAAAAACAACGGATACTCAAGACCATAAATCGGAAAAATGAAAAATTCATAAATGCCCTGCCGGCGCATGTCATCCAGCTGCCGGGTCATGCCGTCTTTGGTCAGCCGGCCAGTCCACGCCCACCACGGGACCGGATGGTATTCCGGGCCGGGACACCCAAACGAGGCTGAAAGCGATGACATGATTCAGCTCCTTGCGCACGCTGTTTTTTGGATGAACACCACCGCCATAAGGGCGCCGGCGCCGGCGATGTCAACGCCAAGCGCGCGCGACAAATTTGGAGGAGGCCCCCTCTTGGGTGGGTGGGCTTGATTTCTGGACACGGTGGGAAAAATAGTTGTCAAAGGCACATTTTACAAACGGTTTTAAGCAGTATCATCTGAAATAGTCACTTGCATGGCTATCGCTTACGCTTTCCTCGCCACCGGTTTCCGCGACCCGAGCGCACCCCAATGCATCGGCGGTTCTGCCTGAGAGCAAGGCTATATCGAAAGCTCGCAAGCTGCGTCACCCCATCCCGACAAGTCCCCCGCGACCGGATACGCTGCTGGTCGCGGGAGCAGGTCGCTGCCGCCGACCGCGACTGACTTCACCCCATCCCGACAAGTCCCCCGCGACCGGATACGCTGCTGGTCGCAGGAGCAGGTCGCGGCCGCCGACCGCGACTGACTTCACCCCACCCCGACAAGTCCCATGCCGCCAGGTAGACTTTGGTCGCGGCCGGCGCCGGGCTCAGATGGCTTGTATTTTCCAGCCCGGGATTTATCTTAAAATCATGAAACGTTTTGGGCACCTCCTGCTCCAGGGACTGGCGATTCTGCTCATGGTGTTTGTCGGCGTCGCGCTGATCGCCTGCTCTTGGCAGCTGGCCTCGGCCCTCTCCAACAACCGCCTGGCGCTTCTCTGCGGCATCGGCTTTCTGGCCGGAATCTGCGTTTTTCCCTATTTTCGGCTGGTGCCCGTCTATGTCTGCGGCCATGAACTCACCCATTGGCTGACGGCCAAGTTGTTCATGCGGGAAACTGGAAAATTCTCGATAAAAATGGCCCGTGGCCAAGTCCAGGTGAAAAATCCCAATGTCTGGATCATCCTGTCGCCATACATTCTGCCATTTCACCTTCTCGTGCTGATGGGCCTGTACGGTCTGCTGCTGTTCATCATCGAACCCATGCCGGCACTGGTCGTCCGCGTTGTTGCCGGCTGCCTCGGCGCCGCCTACGCCTATCACCTCGTCTTGACCTTCATCGCCATCAAGGCGGGACAGCAAGACCTCCGCTTCAAGGGGGCCGTCTTCTCCATGTGCATCATCATCACCGGGAACATCGGCTTCCTGTTCCTGGTCTTGATGTTCGCCACCCGACAATGGCAGACCGCCGGGCGGCTGCTCCTCCAGCAATGCCTGACGCAAGCCGGATGGATCACCAACGCCGTCCAATACGCCTACCACTCCTTCACCTGATCGGGCCGTTCGGCCTGGAAAAAACCTCGAAATCAGCCACGGTCGGCAATCTCCAAGGATACCCCCCATGCCCCTGCTCTGGCGCAAAATCTGCATCTATGGCATCCCGCCGCTGGCCATGCTCATCGGCGCCGTCATCTATCAGGTGACCAAGACCGACCCGCCGCCGGCTAAACAGCCCCCCGCCGCGGCCCAGCCCCCATCGCCGCCGTTGCCGCCGCCACTGCCGGAACTGGATCCGGCCGGGTCGCCTTCCACGCCCGGCCTCGACCCGGCTGCACCGGCAACGCCATCCGACAGCGCCGCCGCCAAGCCGGAAGACGCCCCGCCCCTGACCCTGCAGCTGGCCACCCAAACTCTGACCGCCCTGGCCGCCCACCTGAGTTCAAATCCACTCTGGCTGAAATGGCTCGGGCAATCGGACATCATCCTCCGCTTCGTGCGCCTGCTGGACGACGTCAGCCAGGGCGACCGACCGCTCGCCGCCTGTGACTTCCTCCACTCCCAGCAGGCTTTCTCGGCGATCCGCGCCGAGGACGGCGACGCCTGGATCATCGCGCCGTCAGCCGCCGCCCGCTATGACTTCGCCGCCGATGTCTTCTGCTCCCTGGACCCCGACGCCGTCGCCAAACTCTATCCGCGCCTGGAACCGGCTCTGCAGGAGGCACTGGCCAAACTCGGCTACCGCGACCGCCAGTTCCGGGAGATTCTCACCTCCGCCTGCACCGCCATCCTCAGCACCCCCGTCGTCGAAGCCGACGCCCGCCTGGTCGCCACGGACAAGGACGGCGCCATCTGCCACTGGCAGAATCCCGAACTGGAAGCCCTCACCGACGCCCAGAAACTCTTCCTCCGCCTCGGCGCGAGCAACACCGCCCGCATTCGCACCCACCTCCAAACCCTCGCCCAAGCCCTATCTGCAGGCACTCGCGCGGGCAGGCGTGCGTCGCGAAGAAGCGC
>JAKLHU010000173.1 GCA_022709995.1 Verrucomicrobiota bacterium
AATTTCCTGACGGCGGTTTGCGGCTGCACGGGGACGTGGAAGCTCGGCGACTTTGCCCGCGAAGCCATTGCCCAGATGAAGGAGCGGATCGGCAACGGCCGCGTCATCTGCGGCCTCTCCGGCGGCGTGGACTCAAGCGTCGTCGCGGCCCTCGTCCACCGCGCGATCGGCGACCGCCTCGTGTGCATCTTCGTCGACAACGGCCTCCTGCGCAAAAACGAAGCCGACAGCGTCAAAAAACTGTTCGCCGACAATTTCCAGATGAACCTGTGCGCCATCGACGCCAGCGACCGCTTTCTCGACCGGCTGGCCGGAGTCGAAGAGCCGGAAGCCAAGCGCAAGGCCATCGGCGCCGAATTCGTCGCGGTGTTCACGGAAGCGGCCCGTTCCATCCCGAACGCGACCTTTCTGGCGCAAGGCACCACCTACCCGGATGTCATCGAAAGCGTTTCCATCAACGGCAACCCCTCGGCCGTCATCAAAAGCCACCACAACGTCGGCGGCCTGCCCAAGGACCTCAACTTCAAGCTGCTGGAACCCCTGGCCAAGCTGTTCAAGGACGAAGTGCGCGAAGTCGGCCGCTGCCTGGGCCTGCCGCCGTCCGTCGTCGACCGGCAGCCGTTTCCCGGCCCGGGCCTGGGCGTCCGGCACCTCGGGCCTGTCACCCGCAAGACCCTCGCCATCCTCCGCGAGGCCGACGCCATCATGGTCGAGGAAATCAAGAAGGCCGACCTCTACTACCGCAAGCTCTGGCAGGCCTTCGCCATCTTCATCCCCATGCGCACCGTCGGCGTCATGGGCGACCTGCGCACGTATGACTATGTCATCGCCCTCCGGGCCGTCGAAAGCACGGACGGCATGACCGCCGACTGGGCCGACCTCCCGCATGACCTGCTCCAGCGCATCTCCTCCCGCATCATCAACGAAGTCCGCGGCGTCAACCGGGTTGTCTACGATGTCACCAGCAAGCCGCCGGGCACCATCGAATGGGAGTGAGCTTGAGGCCATCCGCACGGTTCCCAGCGCCGCACCTGACGCTGCCGAAAGGGCATCAAACCGATGTCCGCGACGTGGGGTTACATCGGCAGTTCCTCCTTTTCGCACCACGGATGGCGCGGATGGCGCCTTCAACGGAAGAATCTTTCGACGAAGGATCCTATGAAACCAAGGGTTGGCTGCGGTAAGTTTCATGGCCCTTGATGCCGCGTCAAGCGCAGCATAGACAACTTTTCACACGGCCTCGAGCTTGCCGAAACCGCCCCGCGTGCCGAAAACCAAGGCCCGGCAAGGATGCCCCGAACACCAGGCCGGACAGCTGCCGGCGCCACGGCCGGGCCTGCGTGTAAACACTCGGCGGCCAGCACTAATTTCCACCCCGCCCTCACTTTTTCATCGTGCCCGGCTTGAGTAATCACATTTTTCATTTATAGTTTGGTCTTTGACTTTATATATATCCCCGGGTGCTCAACGCCCCGTCAAACACATCCCCCGCAAGCCGTTTCCCCAGGAGTGACACGAATCATGGCGCAAGTCAAACTTGAGCACGTTGGTAAAATCTATCCCGGCAATGTCCGTGCTGTCAAAGACTTCAACCTGACGATCAATGACGGTGAATTCATGGTCATGGTCGGCCCGTCCGGATGCGGCAAGTCAACCACCCTGCGCATGGTCGCCGGACTGGAGGAAATCTCGGAGGGAACCGTCACCATCGGAGACCGGGTCGTCAACGACGTGCTGCCGAAAGACCGAGACATCGCCATGGTCTTCCAAAACTACGCATTGTATCCGGACAAAAGCGTCTACGAAAACATGGCTTTCTGCCTCAAGATGCGCAAGTACCAAAACCCCAATGCCGCCCCGGGGTCGGACAATTTCATCTCCAATCTCTTCTCCTGGTGGAAACTGCGCCAGATGAAAAAGACCGAAATCAACCGCCGCGTCATGGAGGCGGCCGACATCCTCGGCATCCAGGAACTGCTCGAACGCCGGCCCAAGGCTCTCTCCGGCGGCCAGCGCCAGCGCGTCGCCGTCGGCCGCTGCATCGTCCGCAACCCGAAAGTCTTCCTGTTTGACGAACCGCTGTCCAACTTGGACGCCAAAATGCGCGTGCAGATGCGCACGGAAATCAGCCGCCTCCACAACCGCCTGGAGACCACGATGATTTATGTCACCCATGACCAGACCGAGGCCATGACCATGGGCGACCGCATTGTCGTCATGAAAGACGGCCTTATCCAGCAGGTGGCCACGCCTTCCGACCTCTATGACAACCCCAACAACACGTTCGTAGCTGGCTTCATCGGCACCCCGCCCATGAATTTCTTCGATGCCCGCATTGAAAACCAGAACGGCCAGCTGATCGTCAAGGAAGGCAGCTTCTCGCTCGTCACTCCACCGGAATGGAAATCGAAAATCGAACGCTACACCGGCAAGAAAATCGTGTTCGGCATCCGCCCCGAGCACATTGGCTCGCCTTCAGCCGAAGCCCAGGAAAATGCACCCAAAATCCCCTCCACGGTGGAAGTCATTGAGCCGATGGGTTCCGAAACCTACCTGTACATGAAAACCGGAGCCACTGGCTTCATCGCCCGCGTCGATCCGCATCGCACCTGCGATGTCGGCGACAACATCGACCTGGCAGTCATGATGCGCAACGCCCATGTGTTCGATGCCGACACCACCGAGCGCGTAGTCTGACCCCGCTCCTCCATTCGCAACGATAAAAAGGCCGAAGGCCGCTCTCAAGGTTGGGAGCGGCCTTCGACATGTAAAGACCAAGGGCTGGTCATGCCTGCCGGCGACACCCCTGGCAAACCAGCGGACGGTGCCGCCGGCAAGAACATGGGACGCTCCCTGGCAGGCAACGGCGACGTCCAGACCGTACCCGGGCGAATTGTCGCCTTCGCGCCCGCCCGGTGGCTCTTTCCGCCCTGGCTGGCGACCGCGGTTCAAGGCGCGCCCAAAGCTCCTTGCAGATAAGCGATCACCCGAACCGCCGTGTCCTTGCCGATGCCAGGCACGGCGGCCGCCAGCTGTGCAGGGGTCAGGCGGGCCATCTCCCGCACGGATCCGCACGCACTCAACATCTGCTGGCGGCGCTTGGCGCCAATCCCCGGAATGTCGTTCAAGATCGAATCCGTGATCCGGCGGTTGCGCAAAGCACGGTGATACGCATTGGCGAAACGGTGCGCTTCGTCGCGAATCGCTTGCAGAAGCTTCAAACCGGCATGGTCGCGCGGCAACTCCAAAGGTTCGGCCGCATCCGGCCGAATCACGAGTTCCTGTTTTTTGGCCAACCCGAGCAGAGGGACCGAAGTCACCCCCAGACCGGCAAACACCTCAACCGCCACCGCCAGCTGGCTCGCGCCGCCATCAACCAGCACCAAATCCGGAAAAGCCTCGCCCTCGCGCTGCAACCGACCATAGCGACGAGTCAGCACCTCGCGCATGAAGGCCGTGTCGTCGGCCGCTTCCTCCGAACGGATCCGGTAGCGCCGGTACTCCGCCGTCGCCGGCCGGCCATGACGGAAACGCACCATGCTCCCCACGGCCAGAGACCCGGAAATGTTCGACATGTCAAAACACTCCATCAGCAGAGGCGGCGACGGCAAGCCCAAGGCTTCCTGCAGCGCCGTGAGCCCCTCCGGATTGCTCGACGCGTTGCGCCGGGTGATCGTCTGATTGATAAAACGGCGGGTCGGTTCGGCCATGGCTTTCAAGCAACTGAGCAGATCGCGGGTGCGAGCGGCGCCCTCAAAATCCATGGCCGCGGCTTCGCCCTGCATTTTCACCGTCAGTTCCGCCTGCAAAGGCCCTGATCCACCCCGCAAAACGGCAAGCGCCGCGGCCAAACCCTCGCCATATTCCGCCGGCGTGACCGCTCCGAGGCAGGGACACAGACAACCGCGGATGACCTCCTCTAGACAGTGCCGATGCGTCTCGGGATTCGGCTCCGAGACGTTGCAGGTGCGCAGACGATAACGCACCGACAAAAACAGCACGGCCTCGCGCAAAGCGGTGGCCTGGGGGTAGGGCCCAAAATACAGCCGGTTGTCATCTCGCCGGATCCGGGCCAGATGCAGGCGCGGAAACGGTTCCGACGGATTGACGCAGATCAGCAGGAACCGCTTGTCGTCACGCAGTTCGACATTGTAGCGCGGCGTGTACTGCTTGATGAACTGCGCTTCCAACAACAACGCCTCGGCTTCCGTCGCCACCGGAAAGATCTCGTAGGACGTGATGCTGTGGATGAGGGCGCGGCGGCGCGGGTCGCTGCGCAGCGCTCCCGAAGGCCGGAAATACGAACTCATCCGGGAACGCAGATTGCGGGCCTTGCCGACATAGATGACCTCGCCGGCTGCGTTCCGATAGACATACACCCCGGGAGACCGCGGCACGTCCTGGGAATGGAAAACAGGATGGGAAGGTGAATCCGCCATGTACCTTGTGACCTGACATCTTGCTGCGGCAGTTGGACGGGACAAAAAGCCGACGGTCAGCGCCCGGCCAAAGCCCGCTGATGCAAATGCCGGAGCACCAGATCGACCGGCGCCTGGTCCGTCAAGGCGAGAATGTGCTCGACATCAAGGCCGGCACAGACCTTCCGGCACTGAAACAGGAATGCCTCCATCGCGCTTTGATAGGAATTGCGGATCTCCTTCGGGCTGGTGACGACCAACTCACCGGTTTCCAAATCCTGAAAGGCGCCGGTGTCGCGAAAGGGAAAATCAAGTTCGGCCCGGTCCAGAATCTGATACACAATGACATCATGCCGGCGCCGGCGGAAGTGCGCCAGCGCCGACCGCAGCCGTTCGACATCGTCAAACAAATCACTGAAGATAATGACCAAACCGCGCCGTTTCGCCTGTTCGGCCAGATGATGCAGAGGCGCCGCCAAATCCGTCTCGTTCACCGGCTCGTGCCCGGCCAGCTGATTGCACAGCACCCGCAAATGCTCGGCGCCGCTGCGCGGAGGCATGACCATCTCGCACTTGCGGTCGAACAACGCCAGGCCGACCGTGTCCTGCCGATGGATCGTAATATAGGCCAGGGCGGCGGCGCAAATGCAAGCGTAACGGTACTTGCTGATCGACGCGCTGGCATAGGCCATGGACCGGGAACCGTCAACCAGGAGATGCACCCGCAAACTGGTTTCTTCCTCGTATTGCCGCAAATACAAACGCTCATTGCGGCCATAGACGCGCCAGTCAAGATGCTTCGGGTCATCGCCGGGAACGTATTGCCGATAATCGGCAAATTCGACGCTGACCCCCTTCAGCTGGCTGCGGTGCCCCCCGGCCATCGACCCTTCAACCGTGAAGCGAGAACCCAAACGCAAACTGCCCAAACGAGCAATCTCCGCCGGTGTCAGCAACTGGTTGATCCCGTCCGCGGCCATGCTCTTATCATTCCGCCGCCGGAGCCGGAGCCGCCGGTGCCGCCGGAGCCGCCGGTGCCGCCGGAGCAGCCGGAGCAGCCGGAGCCTTAGCCGCCGGAGCCGCCGGTGCAGCCGCCGCAGCCGGAGCCTTAGCCGCCGGAGCCGCCGG
>JAKLHU010000174.1 GCA_022709995.1 Verrucomicrobiota bacterium
GAAGTTTGCGATGTGCAACGAATTTTGCGTTGACTGGCCCTTGGAGGACTGTTTCAAGCTGGCCCAGGAAGCCGGCTACGACGGCATGGAGATCGCGCCGTATACGATTGCCAATTCCGTGCTTGACATCACGCCGGCTCAGCGCCAGGAAATCCGCCGGATGGCGGCGCGCTACGGCGTGCAGATCATCGGCCTGCACTGGCTTCTCGTCAAACCGACCGGGCTGTATCTCAACTGCCCGGACGCCGCCATCCGCCGGCGGACGCGCGACTACTTCGAGGCCCTGATCCACTGCTGTGCCGATTTTGGCGGCGACCGGCTCGTCATCGGCTCCCCGAAATGCCGCAACATCCTGCCCGGGGTGACCTACCAGGAAGCGTGGGACTATTCGCTGGAGACGTTCGCGTCGCTCCTGGCCCCGGCCCAGGAACGCGGGGTCAAGCTCTGCCTGGAACCGCTGACCACCAAGGAGACCAACTTCATCACCTCGGTCAACGAAGGCGTCCGCATGTGCAAGGAACTCTGCCATCCGAATTTCCTGGTGCACATCGACGTCAAGGCCATGACCGGCGAAAAGCGGCCGCTCGACGACGTCATTCGCGACGGCAAGGGCTATGTCGGGCACTTCCACGTCAACGACGAAAACCTCAATGGCCCGGGCTGGGGCGAGACGGACTACGAACCGGTGGTCCGCGGCGTCAAGGCCATCGGCTATGACGACTATGCCTCGGTCGAAGTGTTCAACTTCACGTTCCCGCCGGCGGACATCGCCAAGAAGAGCATCGCTTTCCTGCGCCAGGTGTTTGTCTAAGACGTCGTTGCGCCTCCCGCCTGCCCCGGCCCCACGGCCCCGGGGCGGACGCCGCCAGCTTGCGGCAGGACCAGTCCGATGAAATGATCAACGGAGGAATGCATGAAAACCTGTGATGTCGGCATCTATCGGAATTGCCTGGAAATTACCAACGGCAGTTTCCGTCTGGCGGTCACGACGGATTTCGGCCCGCGGATCATCGGCGGCTTCATCAATGACGGCCCTAACATCTTCAAGGTTCTTCCGAACCTTCCGATGCCCGGGATCGGCACCGGCTTCATACTGTACGGCGGCCATCGGCTCTGGCATGCCCCCCAGGCCATCCCGCGCACGTATGCGCCGGACAATGCGCCGGTCGAGGTGCTGGAGACGGACGCCGGCTACGAGTTCATCAGCGAGGTGGAGGAGCTGACCGGCATCCGCAAGAGCATCCTGATTGAGCTGGGGGACGACAGCACCTTCCAGGTGACGCACCGTCTGACCAACTGCGGCCCTTGGCCAATCACCCTGGCGCCCTGGGCCTTGTCGGTCATGGCGCCGGGCGGCCTGGCCGTCATCCCCCAGTACCGCTCGTCGGAAGCCGACCTCTGCACCCCGGACCGGTCCCTGGTCCTGTGGCCGAATTCCAGCTTCAACGACCCGCGCCTGATCTTCGGCGACAACTACATCTGCCTGAAACAGGACCCCAACTGCAAGCGCGCCTGCAAGATTGGCTTCAACAGTGAGGACGGCTGGATCGGCTATGTCAACCAAGGCTATGCCCTGATCAAGTATTTCGAGCCCTTTGCCGGCCACGAAGTCAAGTATCCCGACCGCGGCTGCAACGTGGAAGCGTACTCCTGCGCCGACTTCTGCGAAATCGAGACGGTCGCGCCCTTGTATGAATTGCCGCCCGACGACCATTGCGAGCATATCGAGCGCTGGCAGGGCATTTTCGACCTGCCGGACTTGTACACCGTCGGCGATGTCGAAGACTATCTGGAGCCTCTCCTGCTGTGAACGGGCAGGAGGCCGAGACCCAGTCCAAGGCATTCGCTCCGTGAGCCCGGCCGTAATCGATCACGGTTCTGATGAAACTCCAGGCCAGCCGCAGCACATCAAACAGCCCCCCCGCCGGCGATGTCATAGGGATTTATAGGGCGGTGGCACTTGGGTCATTGCAGCCGCCCAAAGCCAAACCGAATCCCTAAACCAAGGAAGATTGGACTTACAAGACGTTTGGCAACGTCCACTGTCCACTAACGTCCACTAACGTCCACTAACGTCCACTAACGTCCACTGTCCACTCCTCCTCCACGATGCGTCATTTATTTCGCGATTTTCTGTTCTTGTTTGGCCGGCGCGACCTGTATCGCTTCGCGGTGCTGATCGTGCTGATGCTGTTCGGGACCGTCCTGGAGATGGCCAGCCTGGGGGCGGTGCCGCTGTTCGTGCAGCTGGTGCTGTCTCCGGACCATAGTCGCGCCGCCGCCTGGCTCGGCGACGTCCTGGCCCGCCTGGGGACGGCTGACCTTTCCCGGCATCTCCCCGTCTGGGGCGGGCTGGCCCTGGGCGGGTTGTTCCTGTTCCGGACCGTTTACCTGATCATCAATTTCTGGCTGCAGGAGCATCTTCTCCGCAACCGTCAGGTCGCCTTGGGATCGCGGCTGTTCCGGGCTTACATGAACGCCCCTTACCGACTGCTGCTGCGCCGCAATTCCAGCACCGTCATCACCATGGTCGGCGTCGAGACCGAGCGTCTGGTCGAGTTGTTTCTGGCGCCGGCTTTGAATTTTCTTCGGAACGGCATCATCGTGCTGGCCGTCGTCGTGCTGCTAACCTTGTACGACCCGGCCGTGTCGCTGGGGTCGTTCTGCGCCCTCGGCCTGGCGGGCGGCGTTTTCATCCTCGCCGTCAACCGGCGCTTGAAGAACCTGGGCGAGACGGCCTACCGCAACCGCCAGGCCGCGGTCAAGGCAACCGCCGAAGGCATCGGCGCTTTCCGGGAAGCGCGTCTGAACGGCAGCACCGACTTCTTTGCCGGCCATCTGCACCGCATCCTGGAAAACCAGGCCCGGCCGCAGCGCATCTACTACATTCTGCAGAAAAGCCTGTGGCCGAGCATGGAACTATTGACCGTGGCGGTGCTGCTGGCGGCCATGGCCGCCATGCTGCTCTGGGGACGGGACATGCAAACCATCGCCCCGACCCTGGCCCTGGTGGCCGTCGCCCTCGCCCGGTTGAAAGGATGCCTGACGGAACTGATGCTGTATTATTCCTCCATGCGCTATCAAAGCGGCCTGGTCCGAACCGTCGCCGCGGAACTGCGCGACTTGGAACAGCAGCCGACAACGGCGGCGGCGGGCTCGGCATCGCCCGTCATGGATCTGCAAAAGGCCATCGCCGTCCGCCATCTTGACTTCCGCTATGACGCCGCCGCCGAGCCGATCCTGCAGGACATTTCCCTGGAAATACCGCGGGGGGCCTCGGTCGCCCTGGTCGGACCGACCGGCGCCGGCAAATCCACCCTTGTCAACCTCCTTGTCGGACTGCTGGAGCCGACCGCCGGCGACATCTTGATTGACGACCATGACCTGTCGGTGGGCGCGGCCGTCTGGCAGCGCCGCATCGGCTACGTGCCGCAGGACATCTTTCTCCTCGATGACACGATCCGGGCCAATGTCGCGCTGGGCGTCGCGGATCGCGACATCGACGAGGCCGCCTTGCGGCGGGCCCTGGCGGCGGCGCAGCTGGATGACTTCGTGGCCGCGCTTCCCGCCGGCGACCGGACGGTTTTGGGCGAGCGCGGGGCTCGCCTGTCCGGCGGCCAGCGCCAGCGCATCGGCATTGCCCGTGCCCTGTACCGGAAACCCGCGGTGCTGGTGCTGGACGAAGCCACCTCGGCCCTCGACACCACGACCGAATCGGCCTTGACCGCCGCCGTGGAGCAGTTGCGCGGCACGCATACCGTCATTTTGATCGCCCACCGCCTCAGCACCGTCCGCCGCTGCGACCGGATTTTCTTCCTTGAACATGGCCGTCTGACGGCCCAGGGCACGTACGACGAGCTTCTGGGTTCTTCGCCGGCGTTCCGGGCCATGGCGGCGCCGCCTGCGCCGCCTGCCCGTTGACACTCCCAGCCCGAGCGGCGCCCGGCGCTGCCGCTCATTTCCCCGAAACCCTATTCCGCTTATGACAACCGGTTCTGAACTCACTCCGGCCATGCACCAGTACATCCAGGCCAAGAAGGACCTGCCGGCCAAGACCATCCTGCTGTTCCGCATGGGCGATTTCTATGAGCTGTTTTTCGAGGACGCCAAGACGGCCGCCCCGCTCATGGACATTGTCCTGACCGCCCGGGCCGGCGTGCCCATGTGCGGCGTGCCCTATCATTCCATGCGCGGCTACATCGGCAAAATCCTCGATGGTGGCTACAATGTCGCCATCGCCGAACAGATGGAGGACCCGAAGCTGGCCAAGGGCCTGGTCAAACGCGACGTGACCCAGATCATCACGCCCGGCACGGTGCTCGATGACAACCTGCTGGACGCCTCGCAGAGCCATTACCTGACCGCGCTTTTTCCCGGCCGCAACACCTGCGGACTGGCCCTGCTGGACTTCAGCACCGGCGACTTCCGCCTCACGGAACTGCGCACCACCGCCGCCCTGGAGGCCGAAATCAACCGCCTCCGGCCGGCTGAATGCCTGCTCCCCGCCAGCTGCCTTGAACGCTGGCGCCGTGACGGCTTCCCGGATTTCCCCCTCCAAGTGGCCTGGACGCCGCTGGAAGACTGGAGTTTCGACCTCGAAATGGCCCAGGACACCCTCTGCCGGCATTTCGGCGTCGTCTCCCTCGACGGCTTCGGCTGCCGCGGCCTGAGCGCCGCCGTCGCCGCGGCCGGCGCCATGCTCGGCCATGTCAAGAACAACTTGCGCCGCGACAGCGCCCATGTGACTTCTCTGTGCACGTACCAGACCGAGGACGGCATGATCCTCGACCGCATCTCCCAGCGCAACCTGGAACTGGTCGAGCCGATTTTCGCCGATGTCAAGGGCAACACCCTGCTGTCCATTCTGGACCAGACGGTCACGCCCATGGGGGCGAGGATGCTGCGGGAATGGATCCTGCGGCCACTGCGGTCGCCGGCCGCGATTGAAGAACGCCTGGACGCCGTCGGCGACCTGCTGGCGACGCCGATGCTGCTGGCGGAATTGCGCGAGCTGCTGGCCGCGGTCCGCGATCTGGAACGCGTCATCGCCCGCCTGAACCTCGGCACCGCCAATGCCCGCGACCTCCTGGTCCTGCAGCATGGCCTGGAAGGAATTCCGGGACTGCGGGCCGTGCTTGCCGGCGCCGCGGCCCCCATGCTGACAGGTCAGCGCGCCGAGCTGACCGAACTGCCGGCCGCGTCCGGCTTGATCGCCCGCGCCATTGCCGACGAGCCGCCGCTGGCCATCAAGGAGGGCGGCATCATCCGCACCGGCTACAACGACGAACTCGACCTGCTTCGCCGGGCTTTCACCGAAGGCAAGGATTGGATTGCCGGATACCAGGTGAAGGAACAGGAACGCACCGGCATCAAGTCCCTGAAGGTGCGCTTCAACAAGGTGTTCGGCTACTACATCGAAATCACCAAGACCCACCTCTCCCGGGTCCCGCCTGATTATACTCGCAAGCAAACACTGGTCAATGCCGAACGATTCATGACGCCGGAGCTGAAAGAGCTGGAAGAGCGTGTCACAGGCGCTGAA
>JAKLHU010000175.1 GCA_022709995.1 Verrucomicrobiota bacterium
CCTGGGGCGCCTACTCCCGGGCGACTACTACTGGGGCGCCTACTCCCGGGCGCCTACTCCCGGGCGCCGCCGCGGTTCAGGCCCCGGGCGACCATTTGGCGATCGGCTGCGGATGCACGACGGTCTTCTTCCGCTTCAGCAGCGCCCCCACTTCGGTCTCAATGGCGGCGACCTGCTCCTGGCTTTCCTGGATTTCCATGGCCAGGTCAATGACGTAGCGCTGGCCAGGGGCGAGGGTCATCACCCGTCCGCGTTCACGCTCGAACGTCTTCAAGTTCGGGTAATTGGTGGCCGGCTCCATGCCGGTCACATAGCCTTCCGCGGGGCCGGACGTGTGCTTCCACTGGCAGAAACAGGGCAGCTGCTTCTTGTTCCAGCGCATGGTCACCCCGCGGGTGCCGCGGTGATTGCGGAGCATGGCGAGCGTCGACCCGTCCGCCGCGGCGGCGACATCGTGGTAGTTGCCTTGCTCGACGTAACCGGGCTCCGGGGCCCGGTAGACATTCCAGGTCTTGATGTCCTCGGCCGCCCGGGGGTCGCGCGGGGCGACTTCCAGCGACGGTGACACCAGCCGGGCGCCGCCATCCAGGAACGGCGAGCCGAAATTGCAGTGATAGAGCATCTGGAACTCAACCGGCGAATCCGCGAAATTCTCGACTTCGTCGCGGATGTCGACGCGATTCGAGCCCACTTCCGTCGTATAGGTCGTGACCAGCCGGTACTGGGGGCAGAAGCAGCGCGCTTCCTCGACGACGCCGGTGAGGACGATTTGCGGGCGTTTGCCGGGGATGATCTTCAGTTCCACGTATTTGGCCGGCAGATTGGCGATGTAGCCATGCAGGTTGAGCATCACTTCCGAGAGATTGCCGTTGTTGTCGCGGACGCGGTCGATGCCGGGGGCGCCGTTGGAATTGAGGCCGCAGCGGACGATGCATTCGTCAAAGCCCTTGAGCCAGCCGAGGCCGCCCTGCTCCAGGAGGTTGACGAACATGGGGTTGACGGGGCCGCGGGCGGGCGAATCCCAGCCGATGGTGCAGTCGCCGCAGGCGCCCTTCCACAGGCCCATGCCGCGGGAAAGCAGGACCGTGAAGGACAGATGGCCGTTGTTGATGTCCACCACGTCGACGCCATCGGCCAGGCCGCCCTGCAATCTGCTTTTGCTGACCGACCAGGCGCCGCCGGCGGCCGGCAGGCCAAGGCTGGCCGGCGTGATGGCGCACTGTTCGACATAGACGCGGTTGGCGGTGTCAGTAAGCACCCAGGATAAAGCTTCCGTCATGATGTCAATCCTTTGTGTTGCCTGATGATATGCTCGGAACGGAAAAAAACCGGCTTCGGTTCTCCGGACAAGAGAAGAACTATAGCACATAAAATGGTTTTTGTCAGGGGGAAACACTATATTAAGAAACAGCTGCGACCGCGAACTTCACATGTCTGCGAGCCGCTGACAACGCCACCGGGTTGGCAGCCGGACGGGCGGATTGTTGTCTTTTTTCAGGATTTGGCCGGCGACGGCGCCAGGCAAGCGATACGCGAGGTACGGCATGATGACCGAAAAGGAACTGGGCGATGCCCTGCGGCAGGCCCTGATGGTGTTTGACGGCGCCATGGGCACGGAAATCTACCACCGGCACATTTTCACCAACCGTTGCTACGACGAGCTGTGCTTGTCGGAGCCAGGCATGATTGCCGAGATTCACCGCAGCTACGTGACGGCGGGCGCGGATGTCCTGACCACGAATTCGTTTGGCGCCAATCGCCTCAGCCTGTCGCCGTTCGGGCTGGCCGAGCGGGTCGAGGCCATCAACCTGGCGGCGGCCCGCCTGGCCCGGGAAGCCGCCGACCAGGCCGGCCGGCCGCTTCTGGTCGCCGGTTCGCTGGGGCCGCTGCACACGCTCGGCAGCACCAGCGCGGAACGCATCCGGCGCCTTGCCGAGCAAGCCGCGGCCCTTGTCGCCGGCGGCGTCGACTTTCTCCTGTTCGAGACGCTGCCCAGCCCGGAAGCCGCGCAGGAAGCGCGGGCGGCGGTGGCGGCCCTGAGCCGGCCCGTGGCTTTTGTGCTGTCGCATTCGGTTCCGGCCGACGGCGACGTCGAATCGGCGGTTCGTCACCGCCTGGTGGACTGGTCCGCGTCCGCCGGGCCGGTCCCGGCGGCGATTGGCTTCAACTGCTGCGTTGGTCCCGACCAGATGCTGTCGGTGGTGGAAGTCGCGGTGCGCTGGTGCGAGCTGCCGCTGATCATTCAGCCGAACGCCGGCGCGCCGCGCAACATCGACCATCGGCAGCTGTATCTGTGCTCGCCGGAGTATTTCACCGAATACGCCCGCCGGTATGTCAACCTGGGGGCACGCGGGGTCGGCGGCTGCTGCGGCACGACGCCGGAGCACATCCGGGAAATGGCTCGCGCGATCAAGCCAATGACCAAATCCCATGTGCTGGCGCCGCCGGCGGACACCGAGAAGGCGGCCGCTGTTCCGGAGTCGCCGCTGGCGGAGCGGTCCCAGCTGGGGCGGAAACTGGCGGCCGGCGAGTGGGTGACCGCCGTCGAGCTCACGCCGCCGCGCGGGTGGGACACGAGCCAAATCGTCGCTCGCGCCCGCCAATGCCAGGAACGCGGCGTCGACGTCGTCAACATCCCGGATGGCCCGCGGGCCGCACCGCGCATGTCGCCGCTGATCACCGCCGAAATGATCCTGACCCAAGCCGGGATCGAGCCGGTGCTGCATGTCTGCTGCCGGGACCGCAATTATCTCGGCCTGCAGGCGGACTTGCTGGGCAGCGCCGCCGCCGGCATCCGCAACCTGCTCATGGTGACCGGCGACCCGCCCAAGCTCGGCAGCTACAGCTTCGCCTCCGGCGTCTTTGACACGGACTCCATCGGCCTGGTGTCTCTGCAGAAGCACCTCAACCGGGGCCTGGACCTCGGCGGCCAGAAGATCACGCCGCCGACCGCGGCCGTCGTCGGCGTCGGCGCCGATCCCAACGCCCTTGATTTCGACCGCGAAGTCCGCCGTCTGCGCGAAAAAGTGGCCGCCGGCGCCGACTATGTCACGACGCAGCCGGTGTTCGATCCCGATGCGCTGTTCCGCTTCCTGGATGCGATTGCCGACCTGCGCTTGCCGGTCATCGCCGGCATCTGGCCGCTCGCCAGCCTGCGCAATGCCCTGTTTATGAAGAATGAAGTCCCCGGCGTCGTAGTTCCGGACCGGGTCATCGCCCGCATGACCCAGGCCGGAACCAATGAAGAACAGCTCGCCACCGGCATTGCCATCGCCAAAGAAGCCATCGCCGCAATCCGCCACCGCGTCAGCGGCGTCCAAGTCAGCGCGCCTTTCGGCAAAGTCGAAATCGCCCTGGCAGCCTTGGAGTGAGTGGACAGTGGACAGTGGACACGAGTGGACTTTAGTGGACGATGGACAGTGGGCACGAGTGGACGTTTGGCGGTTGGGCGCTTACCGGCGAGAACGAAGACGACGCCAGGCGATGGCAGCCGGCGGCCAGGATTATTGGAAGGAAACATCATGACCATCATCATCGGCGAAAATCTGCACTGCAGCCGCCTCTTCAAACGCAACGGGGCGCGCTGCCGCGTCGTCGGCAATGCGGTTCGGGTCCAGTGGCAGGACGACGCGGGCGAATCGCATTCGTTCGCGGTTCCGGCCGCGTATAACGGCGACAAGATCCGCCACGTCGCCGCCGCCCTGGCCGCCGCCATGCAGACGGCGGACCAGGAAGCGCTGGCATATCTCCGCCATGTCGTTCTGCGCCAGGAAAAAGCCGGCGCCGGCGTCATCGATGTCAATGTCGACGAATTCAGCTCGTCGCCGGAGCAGAACCGCACCGCGATGGAGCACCTCCTCGGGCGGATTCTGGAATGGACCGCGCTGCCGTTGGCGATCGACTCTTCGTCGGCCGAGATTCTGACGGCCGGGGCGCGGCGAGTCCAGAAGGCGGGCCGGGCCTTCCTCTTGAACAGCGCCAGCCAGGAGCGCCCGCAGGTGCTGGAGCTGGCGGCGGCGCACGGCGGCGGCGCCGTCGTCTCCGCGGCCGGCGGCATGCTGCCGAACAACGCCCAGGAGCGCCTGGACGCGCTCCGCCCGCTTCTGCGCCAGGCCCTGGCCGCCGGCCTGCCGCCGGCCAGGCTGTATCTCGATCCCCTGGTCCTGCCGGTCGGAGTCGACGGCGGCCAGGGCCGCGGCTTTCTGGAGGCCTGCCGGATGCTGCGGGAGGAACTCGGCCCGGAAGTGCACATCACGGGCGGCATCAGCAATGTCTCGTTTGGACTCCCCGAGCGCCAGCTCCTCAACGTCTGTTTTCTGCGACTGGCCGAAGCCCGCGGCCTCGACGCCCCGATTTTCGACCCGCTGCAACTGTCGCTGCCCAAAGACACGCCGGCGCCATTCCTGGCCGCCGCCGAAAAAGTCCTGCTCGGCGACGACGACTTCGCCATGAATTTTCTCACCGTCGTCCGCCAGTAGAAGCCCGTCCGGCGCCGCCGAACAGGGCTCGGCACGCAAGCGGCAACCGACCGGCGCGCCTTTATTTCACCATCACTTTCACCGCAGGACCGGCATGACCTGGAATCATTTGAGCATGGCGATGCTGACAGACATCGGCAACGTCCGGGAAAACAACGAGGACGCGGGCCACGTGGACGCCGCCCGCGGCTTCGCCGCAGTGGCGGATGGCGTCGGCGGGGCCGAGGCCGGCGAATACGCCAGCGAAACGGTCGTGGACGCGTTGAAGGCGGCCCTGGCCGCGTTGCCAGGCGACGCCACCCCGGAAGAGCGCGTCGCCGCCATGCAAAAAGCCATCGCCGAAGCCAGCCAGACCATCGCCGACTATGCGGAAACGCATCTGCGGAACAGCTGCGGCACGACCGTGGCCGTCCTGCTGTTCAACCCCTGGCACCCGGACGAAGCGGCGGCCCTGCATGTCGGCGACAGCCGGATCTACCGGCTGCGCGACGGCTCCTTGGCGCCGCTGACGCAAGACCACACCGTCGCCGTCGAAATCGGCGTCCGCGAAAACGAGCTTCCCCGCGTCTACCGCGACATGCTCACCCGGGCCGTCGGCATGGCCTCCGGCTGCGACGTCGAACGGACTGCCGTCAACGTCCGGACGGACGACATCTTCCTCGTCTGCACGGACGGCCTCTTCAAGGTCCTGTCCCCCAATCATCTCAAACGGCTCCTCTGGGCTAGCCGGGAGCTGCCGGCGGCGGATTTGGCCGCGCTGCTGATGCGGGAGACTTTGTCCAAGAGGGCGCCGGACAACATCACCATCGCCCTCGTCAAGGTCGGCGCCCTGCCGTCCATGCATCAGCCCACCCCGGACGACTTGGCCCGCGACCGGGCCGCGGACCGCCGGCCCCGGTAAACGGGGCGCGGGTGTGCGGTCAGTGTACAACCCGGCGCTCCGCTGGGACAATATGCAGGTTACAGACTCCTTGGGTGGGCGGCGGCGTATGGTGTTCAGGCTTTAGCCTGCTCCCCATTCCCCGGTTATCCGGCCATGTAACA
>JAKLHU010000176.1 GCA_022709995.1 Verrucomicrobiota bacterium
ATCGTCCGCTCCGCCTGGCAACGCGCACATGGCCTGCGCATGCGCATCGGCATGGTCATGCTGCTGCTCAACTTCCCGTTCGGCTATGGCAGCCTGCTACTGGCCAGCCTGGTCGCCGCCATCAAGCAGGACAGCCGCTGGCTCTTTTTCGGTACGGCAGGCTACGCCGGCTCCTGGCTGATCCTGGCCGGCGGAACCGCCCTGGTCGGCTATGAAGCTAAATACACCTTGTTCAAAAACTTCCGCCGCAAATGGGCAGCCTGGCAAAAATTCAACCGGCGCCGCCAGCTTGCCGTCAAACCATGAAGTCATCCCTCGCCCAGCCTTCCGCGGGAGCACACCCCCATGATGCCTGACCGCCTGCTCGAACGCGCCGCCCAGGAAGATTTGGACGCGCTGGCGCAGCTTGATGCCGATGGCTTCATCTGCGGACGGGAAGAAGACGCCGTCGCCTTCACGGAACGACTGCGCCGGCTGCGCCACAATATCGCCGTCATGGAACAGGCCCTGGCCGATCAGGGCACGTTCACCGTAGAAGACCTCACCGTCTCCGCCCCCGAACGCATCCCCCCGCAACTCTTTCTCGAAGTCGCCAGCCACTGCCAGGACCTCTACCGCTTCCGCATCGACTGGGTGCCGGGATTCTTCATCAACCCGAAAACCAGCCTCCTCTTCGGCGGCTGCGCGTATTACTTCTACCCGGACTTCTTCGCCCTCTTCATCATCCGCCGGACGTTCCGCGACCGCGACCACTGGCTCATCTACCGCCGCCAGGAACTACTCGCCCACGAACTCTGCCACGTCGCCCGCATCGGCCTGGAAAGCATGGACTACGAGGAAACCTTCGCCTACCAAACCGCCGCCAGCCCGTTCCGACGACTGGCCGGCGGCCTGTTTCGACGACAACGCGACTCCTTCCTGTTCCTGGGCGCCGCCCTGCTCGTCCTCGCCGGCCAGCTCATCCGCACCTTCTGGCTTTCGAACCTGCCGACCTGGCCGCTCTGGGCCGTCATGGCCGCCATCGCCGGCTGGCTCGGAATCCAGCACCGGACGGCCTGCCGCCGCCTCGGCGACGCCATGACGGCGACCCGAGCCGCTTTCGGCGACCAGGCCCGGGCCGTCCTCTTCCGCTGCACCGACCAGGAAATCCGCGACCTGGCCCGCCTGCCCCACGAGTCCGTCCTGACCTGGGTCAACCGCCAATGCGAACAGCACCTGCGCTGGAAAATCATCCGCCACCGCTTTCCGCCGGTGGCAAGTCAACAGCCATGAGATTCACCTTTTTCCGCCCCAGCCTCTTTTTCTTTTTCATCTCGTGGATCGCCGGCGGCATCGGCCGGCTGGTCGGCGACTGGTTCTATTTTCCCGGCCGCCGCTACGACCGGCCCCAGCCAGCCTACGGACCGGCCCAGGCCATGCGCACACAAAACCAACCCCTCGAAGCCATGGAATACCTGCGCAACCTCGCCAAACACTACCCGGACCTCGCCCAACCGTATATTGAAATGATGGACATCGCCGACCGCGACCTGCACGACCGCCAAATCCTCGACGCCATCTATCGACAAGGCGGCAAAACCGTTCGCGGCAAGGAAAAACAAGCCCTTGACCAAGCCTACCGCGACATGACCCGGTGAACCGCCGCCACCCGCCCGCCCCCAGGCGCCAACCGAATCAGCTCCCGACCTGAGACGACATGAACACCCCTACCGACGACATCCTGAAAAACCTGACCGAGGACCAACTCACCGCCGTCACCCATCTTGACGGCCCCATGCTGGTCGTGGCCGGCGCCGGCTCCGGCAAGACCCGCGTCGTCACCCGCCGCATCGCCTTCCTGATCTCGCAACGCATCTGGCCCAGCCAAATCCTGGCCATGACCTTCACCAACCGCGCCGCCCGGGAAATGCAGGAACGCATCGGACGCCTGGTCGGCGACGTCCCCCGCCATGTCGGCACCTTCCACAGCTGCTGCGCACGCTTCCTGCGACAATACGTCGAGGCCCTCGACGACGGCCGCACCAAAGACTTCGTGATCTTCGACGCCGACGACCAGAAAGCCCTGCTTAAACAATGCCTGAACGACCAGCCCGCCACCGGCGGACTCCTGCCTGGCGCCATCTCAGATCTGATCAGCCGGGCCAAAAGCGCCTGCCTCACCCCGCACGACATCCTGGCCAAAGAAGCCTGGGACAACGCCGAAACCGTCCTCGAAGTCTGCCAAGCCTACGAAAACCGCCTCCGAGCCCAAAACGCCGTCGACTTCGACGACCTCCTCCTCCTCGTGGCCCGCCTGCTCCGGGAACGCCCGGCCATCCGCGAAATCATCCACAACCATTTCCGCTATCTCTTGGTCGACGAATACCAGGACACCAACCACCTGCAATACGAACTGCTCAAACTCCTGGTCAATCCCGCCAACAACAACATCCACGCCACCGGCGACCCCGATCAATGCATCTACTCCTGGCGCGGCGCCGACTACAGCAACATCATGAACTTCGAACACGACTTCCCCAACGCCGTCATCGTCCGCCTGGAAAAAAATTTCCGTTCCAGCGAGCACATCCTGAATGTCGCCAGCCGACTGATCAGCAACAACCTCAACCGGATCGACAAGACGCTCATTCCGGCCATCGCGGCCGACGACCCCCAGAAAGTCCGCCTGGTCACCGTCGGCTCCGACCGCGACGAAGGCCTGTGGATCGCCCGCCGGATCAAGACCTTGCACCTGAACGGCAATCCGTATCGGACGATGGCCGTCTTCTACCGGACCAACCGTCAGTCCAGAGCCTTGGAAGAAGCCCTGGTCCGAGCCGCCATCCCGTACCAGATCATCGGCGGACTGCGCTTCTATGCCCGCCGCGAAATCAAGGACCTGCTCGCCTTCCTCCGCCTGAAAGTCAATCCCGCCGACCGCATCAGCCTCGAACGCGTCGCGGCCTTCCGCGGCGGCGTCGGCCCCAAAACCCTCGCCGCCATCGAGCAGTGCGCCCGCGAACAGCACCTGGAGGCCTTCACCCTGCTCTGCCAACCCGATTTCGCCCACCGCTGGCAGAAAAAAAACGCCAAGGTGCTGGACTTCGCCAACTGGTGCCGCCAGCTGCACGACCTGCCTTGCACACCGGTCGGCCAGGCCGTCGCCGCCGTCCATGACTTCGCCGACTTCACCCACCATGCCTACGACCGCGAAGGCACCCCCGAAGCCCGCCAGGAAAACCTCCAGGAAATGATCACCAACGCCATCCATTACGAACGCGAGCACGACCAGGCCGGACTGAATGAATTCCTCCAGGAAGTCGCCCTCGTGGCCGATGTCGACACCCACGACCTCGACCGCGACACCGTGATCATGATGACCCTCCATTGCGCCAAGGGCCTCGAATTCCCCTATGTCTTCATCGCCGGCGTCGAGGAAGACTACCTGCCGCATGCCAACACCGTCGCCGACCCCGACCAAGTCGAGGAGGAACGGCGGCTGTTCTTCGTCGGCATCACCCGCGGCCGCGAAGAAGTCGCCCTGCTCAATGCCCGCTCCCGACCCAGCTGGGATGGCGACTGGGGCCGCCAGCCCAGCCGGTTCCTCCGCGAACTGCCGATGGATGACATCATCCACACGACCTTTAACGTCAACAACCCGACCGTGCCCAAGCCGACCTTCCGGAGATGGTAAAGGCGGCGCCACCGCGACAAGACCGCCGAAAGCGACGACGACGAGGAAACCACTGCAACTGCATGTCCTCCTGCTTCCACCCGTCCGCTCTTCCCTCCCAACGGGCTTATGCAATCCCCCTCGGAACCTGATCTGTCTTTCCGCCCGGACGATCTTGAAAATCCGGCTTATCTGCGCGACCAGATCATCACCTACCTGGGAAACAAGCGGGCGCTGCTGCCGTTTCTGGGCCAGGCGGTGCACACCGTCAAGCAACGCCTGGGCAAAGACCGCCTGAACTGCGCCGACCTGTTCAGCGGCTCCGGCATCGTGGCCCGCTTTCTGAAACGCGAGGCCGCGTTTCTGGCCGCCAACGACCTCGAACTCTACAGCGAAATCACCAACCGCTGCTACTTGAGCAACAAAGACGACATCGACCAAGATGAGCTGCGGCACTGGCACGAGCACATCCTGGCGGGCATCGCCGCGGATTCCTCGCCCGGACTGATCACCCGCCTGTATGCGCCCAGACATGACGACCGGATCGAACCCGGCGAACGCGTCTTCTACTCCCGCCGCAACGCCCTTTTTCTCGATGCCGCCCGCCGCCAAATCGCCCGCCTGCCCAAACCCCGGCAAGCCCTCTTCCTGGCCCCGCTGCTGGCGGAAGCGTCCGTGCGGGCCAACACCGCCGGCGTCTTCAAGGGATTCTACAAAAACCGCCTGGGCATCGGCCAGTTCGGCGGCCAGGGCCGCCACGCGCTGACCCGCATTCTGGGCGCCATCAACCTGCCCTTGCCCGTCCTGTCCAACTTTTCCAGCCAAATCCTGGTCACGCGCCGCGACGCCAATGACTTCTTCCCCTGTCCCGAACTTCCGGACCTTGATCTGTGCTATCTCGATCCGCCTTACAACCAGCACCCCTATGGTTCCAACTACTTCATGCTCAATCTGCTGGCCGAATACAAAGAGCCGACGGCCATCAGCCCGGTGTCCGGCATTCCGGAAAACTGGAACCGCAGCCGCTACAATCAGCCCCAACACGCCGAACCGGCCCTGCTTGAGCTCATTCGCCGCTGCCCGGCCAAATTCATCCTGATATCCTACAACTCCGAAGGCTTCATCCACCCGGAAAGCTTCTCGGCCAACCTGGCCCGGCTCGGCCGCCTGGAAGTGCAGGAGACAACCTACAACGCCTTCCGCGGCAGCCGCAATCTCCGCAACCGCAATCTCCACGTGCAAGAATTCCTCTTCCTCCTGGAAAAATCGTGACCGCCGGCACGATCCAAGCCGGCCCGCCGCCATCGCCCCCCCGGCCCGCTCCACAACCACCCGCCCAACGGGTGATTCCGCGGGAAAAATGTCTTCCCCCGCCTCCACGCAACACCGACTCCACACCGAACGCGACCGGCCAGTCAACGGCGCCAGCACGACGCCTATCCAAACCCGATTGCCGAGGCAGTGCAACCATGTCGGACGTGGCAGGCCGAACAGCTGCCAGAAGCAATGATGGCTGAGAATATTCCGCCCGCCCAGTGGACAATGGCGCATCCAGCGCACGCGAGGAAGCGTAAATGTTCGAATACAAACCAGATTATGCCGATGTGCTCGCCCGCTATGAAGCCTGGTGGCAGGCCGAAATCATCGATCGGCCGCTCTTTTCGCTGAGTCTGCCGGTGCCGGCGGAAAAGCGCACCAGCCCCCCGATCAAGACATTCAACCACCCGCGCGACCGCTGGCTGGCGCAAATGCGCGCTGAATTTGGAACAGGAGCATGAGATGATTGAATCAGACGTGAAACTGGTCTACCAACGCCCAATTGGCTTTGAAGAGCGCGGAACGCATTACTGCCCCGGCTGCACGCACGGG
>JAKLHU010000177.1 GCA_022709995.1 Verrucomicrobiota bacterium
GAGAAACCGCCAAGGCCGTGGTGCAGACGCCGGCCGGCCGCCAGATTGCCTTTGACTGCAGCAAGTTGTCGGTGGACATGCAGACGCTCCAGGTGCAGCCCGGGGAAGACGGCGCCTTCTGGCGCGTCGACGCCGCCGTCGGCGCCACCGGCGTCCTGGATGATTTCTATTTCAATATCGTCAAGGGCCTGGCGCCGATCATCGTGCTTGAGCCCAGCCAGGCTTTGGAAGTGGAAATAGCGCAATAGACACCAGCCGCGGGGCCGGGCCGGCCGGTCCCGCGACGCATCAGGAAATAGCAGCCATGCAGTATCAGATTATCGGCGAGCCGCTGCCGGTCGTGATTTGCACTCTTGATTCCGACGAAGCGATGCTCAGCGAAAGCGGCGCTATGAGCTGGATGACGCCGAATGTGAAGATGGAGACGTCCAGCGGCGGCGGCATCGGCAAGGTCTTCGGGCGCATGCTCTCCGGGGAGAACCTGTTTCTGAACCGCTTCACCGCGACCGCCGGCGCCGGAACCGTCGCTTTCGCTTCCAGCTTCCCCGGCAGCATCCGGGCGTTCGAAATCGCCCCCGGCCATGAGGTCGTCGCCCAGAAGTCGTCCTTTCTCGCCAGCGCGACCACGGTCGAGATGTCGATCTTCTTCCAGAAGAAACTCGGCGCCGGATTTTTTGGCGGCGAGGGCTTCATCATGCAGAAGTTCAGCGGCGCCGGGATTGTCTTCCTTGAGATTGACGGCACGGCGGTGGAGTACGACTTGGCCGCCGGCCAGTCGATGATTGTCGACACCGGTTATCTGGCGGCGATGAGTTCGACCTGCCAGCTGGACGTGCGCGCGGTGCCCGGCCTCAAAAACATGCTTTTCGGCGGCGAGGGCATCTTCAACACGGTCATCACCGGCCCCGGGCATATCATTCTGCAGACGATGCCGGTCCGGCAGGTCGCCAAGGTCCTCAAGCCGTTCCTGGCCGCCAAAAAGTAGCCGGCGCGCCATGTTTCTCAACAGCCCCGGAATCGGCGGCGCGGCATCCCGGAACCGGCCGGCCGGGCCGGGGCATATCTACGCGGCAGAGAGCAACAGCCCGGGACGGACGGGGTGACATGACAGACCAGAAGCGGTTTTCCCGCCTGATGCTGGGCACGGTCCAGTTCGGGCTGCGCTATGGCATCGCCAATACGACCGGCAAGCCGGATCTCGACCAGGTCGAGGCCATCTTGCGGGCGGCGGCGGACGGCGGCATCACGGCCCTCGACACGGCCGCCGCCTACGGCGACAGCGAGCAAGTCCTGGGGCTGGTGCTGCAGCGCGCCGGGCTGGCCGGGCGGTTCACGGTCGTCAGCAAGATTCCGCCGCTGCCGGCGGAGGCCGACCCCGAGGCGTTCATCCTCGCCTCGCTGCGGCGTTCGCTGGCGAATTTGCGTTTGGCCGTTCTTCCGGTCGCGCTGCTGCATCGCGAGGACGACATCGGCCATCTGCCGGTTCTGGCCGGGATGATTGGCCGCGGCTTGATCGAGGGCGCCGGGGTTTCGGTCGACAGCGCGGCGTATGCCGCGGCCGGCATTGCTCCCGAGCATGTCCAGGCGCCCGGCAATGTGCTCGACCACCGTTTTGACGGCTTGCTGGCGGCGCGCGCCGCGCAGGGGCGTTTTTCGTTCATCCGGAGCGTCTATTTGCAGGGACTGCTGCTGTTGCCGGAGGAACGCGTGCCGGCGGCCTTGGCGCCGCTGCTGCCGTATCGACGGACATTGGCGTCCTTTGGCCTGCCGTTGAATGAACTGTGCCTGCGCTATCTCTTGTCCCAGCCCGGGGAGAACAGCGTGTTGACCGGCGTCGACACCGCGGCCCAGTTGCGTGAGAACATCCGCCTGGCGGCCGCCGGGCCGTTGTCGCCGGACGTGTTCCAGGCGGTCGCGGCCGTGGCGCCGGCGCTGCCGGAAGCGCTGATCCGCCCCAAATGCTGGCCGGTGTGACCGGCCCCGCTCCGGCGTTTCCGCCGCCAAACCTCCGGAGGCGCCGTTTTCTGCCCAGGCTGGCACCCGGGCAAGGGGCACATGGCGGTAAAGATTCCGGCGCGGCGCCAGGAGCTGGGCGCACTCCGCGGAGCAAAACGGCGACGGATTATCAGCCTCGCCGGGGTCGGGTCACGTTGCCGTCGTCCGTTCGCGGTTGCGGGCGATGATGATCACCAGGGCGCCGGCCAGGACGACTGCCGTCGTCATCATCTGGAAGGAGCTGATTTTTTCCTGCAGGAGAATCCAGCTTATGGCGATGGTGAACAGCGGCGCCGTCTGTTCAATGGCGGCGGCGACCGTGACCTTGACATATTTCAGGCCATACAGGTACAGGCCATAGGCGACGCAGGAGCCGAGGACGCCTTTGGCCGCGAGCAGCAGCCACTGGCGGGGAACCAGGGCGGCAAAGGCGGCCGGGCCGTCGACGACCAGGCTGGCGGACAGGCTCAGCAGGCCGGCGCTCAAGATCCGCAGGCCGCATAGGGCCGAAGGCGAAACATGGCTGAGGAGCATCTTGCCGGTGATGGTGCCGCCCGTCCACAGAATGGCGGCGGCGAAGGTCAGCGCCCATCCCAGCGGGGTGGTGTTGGCCAGCAGAGGGTCGGCGCCTTGCCGGCAGGACGTCACCAGCCCGGTGACGTGCGCGCCCAAAATGATGAGGACGCCGATGCCGACCGGCAGCGTGATGCGTTCCGCAAAAAACCACCATGCCGCCAGCACGGTCAGGGCAATCTGGGAGCGCAGCACCACGGCGACCATGCCAGGCGTCATGTGGCGGATGGCCATGATGTAGCAGAAGTCCGCCAGCGCCGTGCAAAAGAGGATGTAAAAGGCGAACAGCAGCAGCAGGCGGCGGTCGCGCAGGACGGTCCGCAGTTCCCGGAGGGCCGGAAGCAGAAAAAGCATGCCGCCGATGAGCGCGCTCAAGGACGTCACGATCAGGCGCGGCGTCTCGTTGCCGATGAGGCGGATGAGGACCGGGTCGGACGACCAGATCATCCAGGACGCGACCATGGCCAGGTGGGCGAAGCGCTGCACGGGCAAAGGCGCGTAGGCGGAGCTGTTGTTCACAGCGCCAGTCCCAGCAGGCCGAGGCCCAGAATGGCGATTTCGCCGAGGTAGAGATACACGGCCCGGGCCTGGTCAAGGCTGGCGAATTCGCGGGCTGGCCAGAATTTTGTGATCATGGCGGGCAGCAGCCAGGCGAAGACGGTGGCGAGGATGCCCAGGATGAACATGCCGTCGCGGTCGGGCGAGAGCCGGCTGCCCATGCCGGCGGCGACCAGGACAATGCCGGCGGCGGCCAGCCAATGGCGGGGCAGGGCGGCCAGTCCGGTGGCGGAGCTGTCGTCGGTGGTGGTCAATTCCGTCATGATCGCGGTGGCCAGCGCGGCGCACGGCACCAGCCAGATGCAGGAATAACGCAGGCACAGGCAGAAAATCGCCAGCGGACGCAGAACCAGCAGCAGGTTGAAAATGGCGTTGCGGTAATACAGCTCCGTTTCGGACAGCGTCTTTCCGGGCCGCAGTTTTTGCACCATGGCGACGGTGCCGTCGTGTTCATAGCTGGCGGTGAGCGCGAAGCGGACGGCGACGAAGGCCGCGGTCGCCAGCAGGGCGGCGATAAGCGGGTCCTTGACCATCCACAGCACCAAGGCGGCGGCCAAGGTCGCGACCAGGGCCAGCAGGGTTCGGGCCAGGACGATCCATGCCGCTCCCGGCGTCGAATCAGGCTGCGACCCGCCGCCGGCGCTGGTGGCCGGCGTTTCGTTCTGGTCGATACGTACACGCGAGACGGTCGCCAATGCCGATAAGAAGACCTTCATCTGCATCATGCTCCTGATGGTTTGCACTCTCTGGCTGTACGTAATCAGTTTCCGGGCCGCCGGCGGCAAGGCCGGGAAGACGGGCTTGCCGTCTTGGGGGGCACGCGTGCCCCCGTCACATGGTTTTGCCGGCCGGGGGGATCTCAAAGCCCAGATTTTTCAGGGTCAGGCGGAGTTTGTCGCGGCTGGCCGCCGCCATTTCGCACAGTGGCAGGCGGTATTCCTCCGCGATCAGCCCCAAGTCGGCCAAGGCGGCCTTGACTGGAATCGGGTTGCTTTCCAGGAACAGGTCCCGGAACAGCGGGAAAAGGCGCTGGTGCATGGCCTTGGCGGCGGCATAGTCGCCGTCGAGGGCGGCCTTGGTCATGGCGGTGACTTCCGCCGGCATGACATTGGAGGCGACGCTGATGACGCCGGTGGCGCCAACGGCCATCATCGGCAGGGTCAGGCTGTCGTCGCCGCTGAGGACCGTGATAGTGCAGGCGTCCAGGATGGCGCTGACCCGCTCGACGCTGCCGCCGGCTTCCTTGACGGCAATCATCAGCGGGTGCTTCGCCAGCCGCGCGACGATGTCAACCGGAATGTCCCGGCCGGTGCGGCCCGGCACGTTGTAGAGGACGACCGGCAAGCCGGAGGCGTCGGCAATCGTGCAGAAATGACGGTACAGGCCTTCCGGGGTCGGCTTGTTGTAGTAGGGCGTCACCTGCAGGGTGGCGTCAACGCCGATGCTCGCCGCGAATTTGCTCAGTTCAATGGCTTCCGAGGTGCTGTTGCCGCCGGTTCCGGCGATGACCTGGCATTTGCCGACGGCCAGGTTGGCGACGTATTCAATGACTTTGTTGTGTTCCTTGAAACTGAGGGTCGGCGATTCGCCCGTGGTGCCGACCGGAACCAGCCCGGTCACCCCGCCGGCAATCTGCCGTTGGACCAGTTTTCGCAACGCGATGTAGTCGACCTCGCCGTTGCGGAAAGGGGTGACGATGGCGGTGTAGCAGCCCGATAATTTCATGAGAAAATCTCCTTGCCGGAATGACGGGCAATCCGGGTTGAGCAGTCAAGGCCTCCTGATGGTTGTTCGACCGGGACCATGTCTGATGATGTCCCTTGGTAAGGTTTTAATGTACATGGAAAAAGCGACTTTGCAATAATCGAGGGCATGACAAAACGCCGCCGGCGCCGGCTTTTTGCCGGGCGTTGGTCGCCGCGAAGCAACCGGCCCGGCCGGCGGCGCTTGGCGGCGAGCGGTTATTGCAGCAGTTTCCTGGTCGCGGCGAGGCATTTTTCGACGGCTTCGAGCGCCGGGTAGGCCGGGCATTCGTATTCGATGATGTACCATTCGGTGTTGCCCTTGGTCTGGCAGAAGGCGAAGATGTCCCGCCAGGGGCATTCGTCGTCGCCGATGAGGGGCTCGTAGCCTTTGGCGCGGCTGTAGGGTTTCAGGTGGATGGTCTGGCAGCGTCCGGGATAGGTGTTCAGGGTTTGCAGGAGGTTGGCGTTGCCGGCCAGGGCATTGCCGGTGTCGAGCTGCATGACGACGCGGGCGCTGGTGTTGCTCATGAACGTGTCCCAGGTCGTCTTGCCATCCAGCAGGGCGAAGTCCTGGGAATGGTTGTGGTAGCCGCAGCGGAGACCGTAGACCGCCAGCTGGTCGGCGATGCGGTTCATGGCGACGGCTTTT
>JAKLHU010000178.1 GCA_022709995.1 Verrucomicrobiota bacterium
CGGCTCGCGTTGAAGCCAATCGAATTGCTGATTGGTTCGTGTTCTACACCAATTTGAACCAAGGCGCGCCGCCAGCGCCAGTGGTCACGGACACCCGCCCGGCCGGAGATGGCGCCGCCATCATCCTGGCGGTCGCCCCTGGCTCTCTGCGGGACACCCAGGCCGCCAGCGCCACCGCCGGCCCGGGCAACACCATCACGATCGCGTTGGCCAATCTAACCGCCGCCCGGCCGGCCGTGCTGGCCTTCCTCAATGCCATGGACCAGGCCTATCCCTATTATGGCGTGCTCCCGATGAATGAGGGTTTCGAGAAAATCGGCCTCGCCGGTCAGACCCTGGCGCCGGCGCCGGTCAAGACACCGCTCCGGCCAACCATGCTGGAATGGCTGCGAAAAGGTGGTCTGATCACTCCGCCAGAAGAGTAAAATACGCCTGTGATGTATCGGGCGGATCCCTAGCCGCCGAGACGGAGGCAGCCCGGTTCCGAGGCCTCGTGACTATGCCTCAAGTCTTTGCCGTAAAAGGCGTTGCGGCAATATTGGGCGGGCACGGGCTGGAAGCCCGTGTCACTTCGCCCGGGTTACTTCGCCCGCGCCCAGTAGGCGCCTCCGGCCCGGAGGCGCCCGAGCGTCTACGAGTAGGCGCCTCCGGCCCGGAGGCGCCCGAGCGTCTTTTGGATTATGGCTTAACTCGTTGCCGTAAAAGGCATTGCGGCAATGGTAGGCGAGCCCGGGCTGGAAGCTCGGGTCACTTCGCCCGGGTCACTTCGCCCGCACCGAATCTGCGATCTTCCCGAAGGCTCAAGCGGACGGCTGGCAATCCCGCCGCCGGGGGCCAAACACGCGTTGGATGGCCTCCAGCCGTCCATAGCCGAATTCCTCGTCCGGCTCCAGATACGACCCCTCGGTCCATTCATTCCAGCTGCCGATGAGGATCATGCTGCCGGTATAGGCCGCTGCCGCCGTGCTCCGCAGCGCTTCTTCAAACAGCGCCGGGGTGTTGTTGGTCACCACCGTGGTAAAGGGAAAATGCTGTTTGTCATACATGTCCGACTGCACGGTGCGCGGGCTGCTGTCCCAGCCTACCGACAGGGCCGGATTATACGGGATTCCCATGTTCCGGCTGATGATGTCCGGCTCCTGACGGTTGTAGTCAAACCATTCCGCATACTCCATGGCCGGAAAGGCCCCGGATTTGTGCACCCAGTTGTAATTTGAACAGGTGTCGAGTCCAAGCGCCTGCGCCAGTTGGTTGGCCGCCGCAAAATCATGCCAGTCGGCCAAGGAGCCGACCCGCCCGTCCAACGTCAGACGGCCCAGTCCCGCCTGCTCGACCCGGTGCCGGAAATCCCGGAACAGCACCTTCGCCACGTCCAATCCGCCGAGATTCTTCACCAGCTCACGGACGGCGTAGATCGAAAAATACAGGCCGCCGTTGATGCGCAGATAGTTGGGCTGGGCAAAATAGTGCTCGATGCAATGATTCGTGCAGGCGATGAACGTCTCCGGTTTGTAGTCGCTGCCCCACAGGGGCTCGCCCGGCTTCCAGTAGCTGCCCGGATGCGCATAAATCGGCAGATGATTCGCCCACATCAGGGCAAAATCGAGGTCGTGGCGGTTTTCCGCCCCCAAAAAACCCTCCCGCAGGCAGCGTTCACGGTAGGAACCGTCGAAAAAATAATACCAGTCAAAGATAAACGCATCAATCCCATACGTTGCCGCCGTCTTGATTTTTTTAGCCATCACCGCCGGGTCGGCTTCGTCTTCATAGCCCCACAGCGGCACCTTCGGCTGCGCATGGCCGGGAAAACGCGGCGTGGCGTACTGCGTCACCCGCCATTCCGTCCAATTCCGGCCATGCAGGGCCTCATTGCGCGGATCCACATGCCAATTGGGAAAGTAATACGCGGCGACGATGGGCCTTGATGCCATGCTCTGCTCCCGTTTTCCGATGCTTGCCTGGCCTCGCGCGCCAATGCCGATGCCGGCAACCCCGGCGCCTGGCCATAATCAGCTACACTACTCCAACGTTCCGGGACTGTCAAACCGGAGAAGCGCTTTTCCTGATTGCCGGTCGACAACGCGTAAGCGGTCAGCCATTGAACACTGAGCACGAGAGGAGTCAACGCTTGGGCGCCTCCAGGCCGGAGGCGACACCTTGGCGCGCCAGGCCACTACCGCCGCCAGTTGCAATGGCTGACCGATTACGACAACGCCCGCAGATCAAACCGGCAACGCTTTTTTCCCGGGTTGGCGGCATTATATTGTTGGCTTCAGTGGTGCACGACAACATCATCTACCCGGGGACATCTTATGCTGGACAAACACCTGCTCCTGATTCTGGCTCTCGCCGTTCCACTGGCCGCCGCCCCTGTCGTCCTCGAAAACGCCCTCACCCGCGCCTCCTTCGAACCCGACCGGGCCTATGTTCTGACAGAACTGACCGACAAGAAGCTCGGCGTCAACCACATTGCCGCCGAGGCCCTGTCGCCCGAACGCGACGGCATCTGGTCGCTGACGCTGCGCAACGCCCGCGGCGCCCTGGAAACCCTGACCCCGGCCCGGGCGAAAGCCGTTTCCCACCGCACCCACGACAACACCCTGCGCATCACCTGGCAAGGCCTGGCCGGGACAACCGTCGCCGCCAATCTGGACTTCACGGCCGTCGCCACCCTGCGCGCCGATGGCGCCCTGGCCTGGACTTATGAAGTGTCCGGAACCGCCGCCGGCGCCCTCTGGGAAGTCGGCTTTCCGCGCATCCGGGCCATCAACAACCTCGGCCACGACTTCCTGGTCACGCCAATCTACCTCGGCCGACTGCTCCGAAACCCGACCCGGCGTCAAAACAACTTCATCATCAACTATCCCCAAAACGGCTCCATGCAATTCTTTGCGTATTGGAGCACGCGCGACCAGCGCCATCCCGAACCGCCCGCCGCCCCGGAAAACAGCACTGCTGAAACCGGATGGTACTCGAATCAAGACGACGCCGCCGGACTCCTCTTCCACATCGAAGATCCCTTCGGCTACTACAAACAGATGCACGCCGAAACCACCTCCATCCCCGGACACCTCGGCTTTGCCGTCACCAACATCCCGGAACTCGACGCCTGGCCCATCCCGGAAACGCCGGCACAACGCCCAATCACGTACCAAGCGCCCTACCCGGTCCTGACCAAACCCTTCCAAGGCGACTACCACGACGCCGCCACTTATTATTTCAACTGGGCCCGACAACAAAAATGGTGCGCCGCCGGCCCCGTCAACAGCGCCGCCCCGCAGCCGCCCGCCGGGCCGGACGACCTCGCCCGCTGGAAACCCGCCTGGTTCCGAAACACCGGCTTCTGGGCAAAATTCTACTATGACCCCGACAAGGTCCTCGGCGAATGGGCCGCCTACCAGGACTGGCTCCGCGTCCCGGTCGCCTCGCACTACTATCGCTACAACATCGCCCGCTTCGACGACAACTACCCGGAACACCTGCCCGGCGACTCGTATCTGCTCAACGCCATGCAGGCCGCCAAAACCATGCACACCTTCCCCCTGCCCTACATCAACGGCGTCATCTGGGACGACGACACCCAGTCCTGGTTCCGGGAAAACGGCCAGGCCGCCGCCGTGGCCGATGAAAACGGCAAATACCCGGTCTGGGACATCCACCAGGAGTACTTCGCCTACATGTGCCCGGCAACCGCGCAATGGCAGGCCAAAATGCGCGAAACCGCCTGGAAACAGGTCGCCGAACATGGCATGCGCGGCGTCTATCTCGACTGCCTCGCCGCCACCCGCTCCCGCCCCTGCTACAACCCGAGCCACGGCCACCCTGTCCGGGGCGGACATTACCAGGCCGACGGCAACCGCCAACTGATGCACGACCTGCGCCGAAACACCCGCCAGTTCGATCCCAACGCCGCCTTCTTCACCGAGGAAATCGGCGAAATGTACCTCGACTGCATGGACGGCTTCCTCACCCTCGACTACATCCGTTCAGCCCTGCGCCCGGACGAACAAGTCTTCCCGCTGTTCAATGCCGTGTATCATTCCCACGTCATCAACTTCGGCAGCGACGCCATGCTGGGCCAGCCGCCTGACGCCTTTGCCTTGCAGATGGGCCAGCTCTTCACCTGGGGCAGCGTGCCGCTGATCGCCGCCACCGTCGCCGCCCCGCCCAAACCCGGCGACCGGAGCGCCGAACTGCTGCGGGAAATCACCCGGGCCTACTATGTTGTCGGCCGCGCCCTCACCCAAGCCGCGTCCTGGCGCCGCCTGTCGCAACGGCCGCTCAACAGCGGCGCCCCCGCCTCCAGCCTTGATGTCCAGAGCGCTCCGCACCGCGTCGCCTATGCGGGCTGGAACAAACGCGAACGCGTCTGGGAAGGGCCGGCGGTTCTCGCCGGGGCGTTTGCCAGCCTGGATCGCGTCAGCCTGCTCCTGGTCAACATCACCGACCAGCCCCAGACCGCCATCGTCACCGCCGCCGAGGATCTGTTCGCCGGCCAGCCGGCCGCTCGCGGCCGCAACATCTGGCCGGAACCAGCGCCGGTCCCCGCCCGCGGCGCCCACCCCCTCGCCCTCGCCCCCGGCCAGGTCGCCGTGCTGGCGTATGACCGAATGCCGGAGCAGCTTCTTCCAGAACGCCTGCCCCTGCTGGAAAAAGACTGGGAACTGCTCAAGGCCGGCCCGGACGGCAACTTTCCGCAGCCCGAGGTCGCCGAGCATGCCATGTGGAGCTGCCCTGATGCGTTTACGGTCAAGGCGGCCGGCAGCGGCAAAATCCAGCTGATGGTCATTGACGACAAGGGCGCCATCACCCCCCGCAAAGGCGCAATCCCCCCGCTGACCGGCGCCAAAACCGAAGGGATAGGCATGCCCCGTCAACGGCTTGAACAGCCCTTCGCCATCATCAAAAAGCTGCCTCACGCCTGCCGCTCGCAAGGCACCCTGGGCGTCGTCAGCGGCGACGACGCCTATTTCCTTGGCGTGCTCTTCCCTCCGCCCGGCGAAAAACCCCAATTCCAGACGGCCGGGCCGGGAATCTTCGTCAGCGCCGTCATCGAAACGGAAAATCCCACCGCCGCCGAAGCAGTCTTCCACGCCAGCGCCGACGCATTTCATCTCTGGCTGCACGAACGACTGAGCACACCCTTGCCGGCCAACCAGGCCGTCTGCGTCGGCTTCGCCAACTTGGACGACGAGGTCCTCCGCGAAGCCGGACGCCTCTCCGCCGCCTATGGCATTCCGGCCGAACCGCTTCTCGCCGCCTGCCGCGAGATGACCCGGGAACCGACGCTGGCCAGCCTCTCCCGGCTCAACCTGGCCTTGAAACAGTGGTTTGAAAGCGCCTCGCCCTGCCCGGCCTTGTTCGCACCCGGACGGCCCGGGGCCGAACTGACGACACAAGATGTCGCACCATGACGCAATGATTATCCACCGGAAACTGACCATGGAGAATCGAAATGAGATCTCGCCGCCGCCTTCGCGCCTCGCTTTACCATCTTGGCGCTTCAGCTACTGATTCGGT
>JAKLHU010000179.1 GCA_022709995.1 Verrucomicrobiota bacterium
GTCACCTCGAAGCCCATGCCACCACGACTCGGGCCGCCTATTTGCTGGCACGGGCTGGAAGCCCGTGCCGCTTTGGAACCTTGGCATGGCCGCGACATTCGGTTTGTCCATTTGGAAATGTCTGTTATATTTATTGCTGCCATTGTTATGCCCGGGATATAATAAAACAGTCAATCAGCCGGTCGGCCTCAAGTCATCTTGTCCGAATGGGCCAGACAGCCCTGCCCTTTCTTGTCATCATGCTTTACGAAAGCAACAACGGAAAAACGCGCCAGGTCGTTGCCCAGCTGCAAGCAGAGATTGCTTCCGGCGAGCACGGTGTCGTCGGCGACCCGTTTTTGACGGTTCGGGCCTTGGCGGAGGCCTTTGGCGTTTCCCTGGTCACGGCCCACCGCGTCACCACCGAACTCAAACATCTCGGCATTTTGACGCGCGTTGGCAAGCGTCACCTGTTAGCGCACCGTGACGATCTCATTCACGACCTGCATCGCAAGATCGGGGTCTTGGTCACCAACCTTGACAATCCTTTTTTTTCCAGTCTTCTCAATGCCTTGGAGCAAGCCGGTCGGCGGCATCGCGTCGGCATCCTGGCGGTCGGCAGCGATTACGACCTCAACCATGAAAAGAGTCAGCTGGCCATGCTCAGCGCCAGTGCCGTGGACGGCTTTCTGGTCTGTCCGGCGCATGATGAACAATCGCGGGCGAATTTAGAGGGCCTTGACAAACCTTATGTGTTGGTCGGCCGCCAGGTCAAGGGGCTGGAGAGCAGCGTCGTCATGGTGGAGAATTTCACTGCCGGCCGTCAGGTCGCCAAGCATTTTCTGGAGACTGGCTGCGAGGATTTTTTCTACATTGGTTTGGACTATTTCACTCATGACGAACGTCTGCGGGGGTTTGCCTTCGAGTTGAAGGAACACGGCTTTGACCTCGCGGATTCGCGTATCCATCTGTTGCGGCATCGCAACGGGCAATTGAATCCCGACCTGCTCAAGACCATCTACCGCGGCCGTCGCACCGGGGTCTTCTGCTATCACGATTTAGTCGCTTTGCGCGTCATCCGCGGGGCCAGAATTTGCGATTACCGCATTCCCCAAGACATCGCCATCGTCGGTTTTGACAACCTTCCGGCCGCCTCGGAAGTGTTTCCCTCGCTTTCCAGCGTGGCGTATCCGCTCGCCCAAATCGTCGAAAACGCCTTGCGGATTCTTCTTGACCGCATTTCCCGGCCGAATGGCCGCGAACCGGAAATCTGTTCTCTCAATGCCCATCTTATCGTTCGGGAGACATCGTCGCTGCCCTTGCCGCCGTCCGCAGGCGGTGGTCATGCCGCGGCGACACTGGCCTGATCTTGCTGTTCTCCGGCCGGCACAGGGGCGTCCTGCCCCCGGCGCCGCCATGTTTTCAACCCGGAAGGAAAACCATGATTCCCATTCTCTCTCCCAGTCAAGCGGCCCGTCGCGCGGATGGCGCTTTCATCACCGCGTTCATCTGGCGGAAAAGTCCGATTTTGGAGCGCATCCAGAGTGCGATCAAGGAAAACAGCTGCGGTCAGCTGCGGTCGTTGCGCTTCACCTGGCTGCGCCCGGCCCGGGCGGCTGTCACCGAATCTGAATTCCTCTATGACGTTCTGGCGGCGATTGTGGATGGCGCGCAGGTCCTGGCCGAAGCGCCGTTTGCCGGGCTGCACATCACCAAGGCCGCCGGCCGGAACAACCTTTTTGCCCTGCTGGGATTCACCAATGGCGTGGTCGCTGAAATCGAGATGAACGAATGCCTGCCTGACACGATGCCGGACACGTGCACGCTGCGCGCCAACTTCACCCACGGCCACGTCAGCAACCATCCTCTCGTCGGACACTGCAATGAAGAGGGCATGCTCCTGGCCACGGCCGAGCATGTGGAGGCCAACCTGATCGCGGAATCGCATCTGCTGGCGCCGGCCAAAGGCCCTATTGAACTGATGCAGCTGCGCTTCAACACGGCTGCCCGCATGACGCTGGATAAGGACCCGGTCGTCCAAGGGCCCTTGAATGCGCGAGCCATCCACAGTCTGATCGAAGGAGCGTTGTCATGAGCAAGTTGAAAATCATGGTGGCCGGCAGCGGCAATCCGCATGTGCCCGGATATCTGCGCGGCGCCAGTCAGAGCAATTCGCCGGTGGATTTGGTTGCGGTCAGCGACTTTGATGCCGCCCGTCTCAACCGCGACCGTGACCTGCTGGCCGCGAAGCCGACCGTGGCGTTCTACACCGATTACCAGGAGATGCTGGCGGCGCATCCGGAGGCGGAGGCCATCATCATCGGCAGTGACAACCGGGATCACTTCGAGATGTTCCAGGCGGCAGTCGCCCGGCGTCTGCACATCTATATGATGAAGGTGATTTCCATGAACGAGGATGAATGCCGGGAGATGGTGGCGATCGGCGACTCCTATCCCAAGGTCATTCAATGCGAGTTGGAACTTCACTTCAACCCGCAGTTCCAGTACGCGCGGGAGGTCATTCAGTCCGGAGTGCTGGGCGACATCACCTCGATCTACCTCACCAATGTCTCGCAGTCGCCGTGCAATTATTTCCCGAACTGGGGCGACCCGCTCTTGTCCTACGGCCGCATCGTCCCCATCCGGCCGGGGGCCCGGACGTATCGCGGCGGGGCGCTGACCGACCACCCTCACCCCTTTGACTTGGTTCGCTGGCTGACCGGACGGGAATTTGCCGCGGTCCGCGCCATGTCGGCGGAAAACCAACGTTCCCATCTCGCGGTGGAAGACCATGTCGCGATCACGGGCACGCTGGACAATGGCGTCATCTGCTTCATCAATCCGTCCTACACCAATCTCGAGGAGCAGGTCGCGACGCGGCGGCTGCTATGGCCCAAGGCCTTGGAGTGCAATTTGAAGGTCACCGGCACCAAGGGCTTTTTCGCCTGCGACTACTTTGACCGCCACGCCTATATCGTCGGCCACAATTATGTCTCGCCGGACCGGCTCATTGTCGACGGCACGCCGCGCCTGAGCCTGGATCCCTCTCATTCTCTCCTGGGGTGTTTCACCGACTGCATCAGCGGCAAGCGCGCCCGGCCGGAGACGACCCTGGCGGATTCGTTCGCGGCCATTCGGGTGATGAATGCCGCTTATGAGTCCATCAGCCGCGCTGCGGAAGTGGCGCTGTCCTGAAGCGCTACTGTCGGGGATGCGGCCGGCCGCGATTGTCGACGTCGACCGCGGCCGGCCGTTTTCACAGCAGATGGCGGTTGGCGATGGCCGCGCCGCTCATCAGGGCGCCGACAATGCCCAGAAAGCCCTGGTCGGCGCCGCAGATGAACAAATTGCTTAAATCGGCGCTGGCGCCCTGGCGCAACTTGCGTGGACTGCCGTAGATGACTCCGTTGACATGGCCGGTGAAGCGCCGGATGGTCTTCGGCGTGAACATGTCCCAGCCGGCGACCGCCCCGGCGAAGCCGGGCTTCCAGGCTTCCAGCAAGGCGATTTGGGCGTCGGCGACATTTTTTTTGGCCTTGCCGTAGGCATCCGGGGACAGGTCAAGCCACCATGCCGGCGAGGCCAGGACGGACACGCGCACGGTGTTGGCATCGGCGATGTCGTCGCACTGCTGGTAGTTGCCGGGCATGCAGATGATTTGGCTGGAGAGGTCGACGCTCCCGGCCGGGGTGGAAAACCGGAAGCGCTCCGGGCAGTTGCGGAAAATGACGCAGGCGTCCAGGCCGAGCGCACGCGGCCGGCAGTCGAGTTCGAAGATGGTTTCGCAAAAGCCGATGGCGCCGGCGGGGAAAGCCGCCAGTTCCGGCGGTGGGGTTGAGCACAGCCGGGCCGTTTCCAGGACGCCGGCGCAGGACAGCACCGCGTCCGCATGTAACTCTTCCCCCTGGTCGGTCACCACGGCGGTGATGCGGCCGTCGCGGACGTTCAACGCGGTCACGCCGACGCCCAGAGACAATTCGCCGCCTTGGTCGGCATAGCGTTTCAGCAGGCATTCCAGGAAAGGTTTCATGCCATGCCGTGGCCGGCCAAAGCCCTCGAGAATGACGCTCTGGAAAATGATGCAGAATTGATTGAAGTCCATGTCATCGGCCTGGGGGTTGCCATACAGCATCACCGGGCACAGCAGCATGTCTTGCAGAAGGGATGAGGACAGGTAGTCGTTCAGGATGGCGCGGGCCGAAAGCTCGGGCGCCGTCGGCGACAAGGCGTCAGTCTGGCGAATCCGCTCGCATAAGCGATGGAAGCCGTCGGCCTCGGTCGGAAAAAGTTTATCCACCTGGGCGGCAAAGGCGGCAAAATCGTTGTTCAGGCGCAGGGAGCATTGCGGGAAGACGATTTCGGAAAAAGTCTGCGGGCACAAGTCAAGCTCGTGGCGTCGAAGCCGCATTTGTCGCAGGAGCTTGTTCAACGGCGCGCCGCGGATGCCTTCGGGGGCGAAATTGGTCAGGGCGTGCAGGCCGACGTCGATGGTGCGACCGGCGCGTTCATAGTAGCCGTTCATGCCGCCGGGATAGCGCTGCTTTTCCAGAATGCGCACTTTACGCCCATAGTGGCTCAAGCGCACTCCCGCACTGATTCCGGATAAGCCGGCCCCGATGATGATGACGTCGTACATAGTGGAAATGAATCATGGCCAAGGCCAAGGGCAAGGGGAAGAAAAATCCGCGGCGGGCAAAACGCGTCGGCCGCCAGCTGGCTGATATTTATGGCCAAGCCACCGGCCGACAGCCTGGCCGGCGGCGCGACTGGGAGTTTCGGCTGTCTGGTCGGGCCGGGCGAGTGGGCAGCATCGCCGGTCTTGAGGTGGGAAAATGAACCTCCAGCCGCCAAGTCCGCCTCGGCGTGGTCCGGCTTTGGCGCCGCTCCAGTCAGGCGGCCCTCCCCGGAGCGGCTGGCCGGCGGATGCCGTTTTCTCCTGGCGACAGGCGCCGGTGGCTCCATTTGTGGTCAAGCGCTGATGCCGGCCTTGCCGACCCGGCGGAAACCGGCCCGGTGCAAGTCAGGGTTGTCGGGTGGTCGCGGTCGGCGCCGGGCTGGCGTTTTCCGCCGCGCCGGCCGGCCCTGGCTCATGGGTCAGGTCGTCATCCGGTTTGTGTGTGGACGGTATCGTCATGCCGAGCAGTTCATAGACTTCACTGCCGGTCAGGGATTCGCGGGTCAGCAGGGTTTCGGCCAGTAGAGTCAATTTCTGCAGGTTGTCGCGAAGCAGCTTGAGGGCTCGTTGCTCGCACGCTTCGACGATCCCGCGGATTTCCAGATCGATTTCGCGGGCTGTCTCCGGGCTGTAGTCCTCACTGCGGGTAATGTCACGGCCAATGAAGATATGTTCCTCGCGCCCAATGTAGTTCAGCGGGCCCATTTTTTCGCTCATGCCCCATTGGCAGACCATTTTCTTGGCTGTTTCGGTGGCCTGGCGGATGTCCATGGAGGCGCCGCTGGTCAATTCCTTGAACACCAAAATTTCCGCGACGCGTCCGCCCATGGTCATGGTGATCACATCCAGCAG
>JAKLHU010000018.1 GCA_022709995.1 Verrucomicrobiota bacterium
AGCCGGGCTTTCAGCTGGCCGCCGTGACGGCTCAGCCTATCCAGCAGCGGTTCGTAAAAGTCCGGATGAGCATAGTTCGGGCAGTCATGGAATGACGCCATGGCGTCGTCGAAGTGATGATCGGCCAGGAATTGTTTTTCGGTGGGGTTGAGTGCGAAAGCGGCCGCGAATTCGTCTAACGTCATGTCCGACTCCTGGTTGTCTGGTCGGTGCGGAGGAGTTGTCGTCGCCGCGTCTCGGGCGATGACCTCAAGGGGCGAGTTTGGACAAATGGTATAATTTACATGGGGGCAGCCAGCCTGCAAATGGTTTGGTCGTCGCCGGAGCCGGTCGGCAGTCCCAAAGAATCAGAAGTCGACTTTTCCCTTGTCGCGCCCGTCCGGTTTGCAAAAAAGCTTTCCGGGCGTAAGGTATCATGTCGCCCTGTGGGGTTGCACCTGTAAGCTGCTTGGCTTGTAAGGTTGTGCACCGCTTTGGGCGACTTTTTTGTTTTTAGGATGGGACACGGGCTCAGGACTGGTTCAACGGTCGGCTTCGCCGCTCAAGTCGTATTGAATTCGAAGCGCCAGGTCCGTATGTCTATTTCACTCAACGGGATCATGAGCAGGTAGCGTTTGAGTTTGGCCAGCACGTTTTTAATGGTGCCGTACCATTCCAGCATCCGCCCGCGGATCGGGTGCCGGATGCGGTCCGGATTCTGGTGCTGCTGCAGCCGGCGAAACAGGCTGCTGTGCAGGATGAGTTCCAAGATGAGGTGGGCGATTTGCACCATGTGGTAGTAGTTGAGTCCCGCGTGTCCCGTTGTGCCGAACGCCTCTTCCAGTCCAAGCCCGTGACATTTCTGCACTTTGAATGATTCTTCGATTTGCCAGCGTGGTCGACTGATCCGGTCGAGCACCTGTGTGACCTTCCTTTCGTTGAGAAAAATGGTTGTCGCATAGACGGATCTTTCCGTCTCTTTCTTGTCATTGACCTTGGCCATCGCCAGGACGTTCAGGTCCACTTCCGTTTTCCCGAACGTGTGCTTCACGTGATTGGTCCATGTCACCTTGCGCCTCCGCCGATCCACGGGGTCGTCGTCTTCGAGCCGGTTCCTGGGGTCGGCGGCCATTCTCCGATCGGCCTCCGCCAGGAAGGCCGGGGTCTTGTCATTGACCGTCACCGACAGCCCCCAGCGGTTTTCCCGGACCAGGTTGACGATGTCCTCGCAGAGGTAGAGGCCGTCGAGCAGGATGATGATCGGCAGCCGGGGATGGCTTGCCTTCAGCCGGGGCAGCAGTCTCTTGGCCGCTTCGAGCTCGCAGTCCTGCTTGACGTAATCCTTGCCCTTGGGGTTTTCGATGAATTCGGTCATCAGGGGGATCCGGATGCCGTCCGGGCAGACGATTTGCGCCTCCAACGCCATCAGCATATAGTCGACCGTGCCATCGGCATGCGTCCGGCGGGTGGAATGCGGCAGTTCCCGGCGCGACGTGTGGTAATGGACGCCGTCAATGGCGACGAGAAAGCATTTCCCCCCGGTGACCGCCGGGTCGGTCCGCATGTCGTCCAGGATCTTGTTGCGGATGGCCCGGTCCACCATCTTGGCGCGCACTTCCGCTAGCTCCATGGGGTCAAGCCTCTCCATGGAATACTTCAGGGTGTCCGAATGCGGCAGCCTCTCCAGGCTGCAGCCGCTCAGCCGGTTGACGTTGTCCAGAAAGACCCGTTCGTCCTGTTCATAGTCGGTGTCGCGATTGGCGTCGTTGGCCATCAGCCGCGCCAGGAGGCACAGCCAGGCAACGCCGCGCATGGGGTAGACGATGCGGTCCTGCCGCCGGAAATCATCGATGTCGTCCAGGTACCGGTTGAAGCCGGGGAAAAAGGCCTCTACGGCTCGGATGAGGTCTCCGTGGTTGATGCCAGGATCGCGTTCCTGCGCTTTGCGGCCCGGGCGCGCGGCACGTGGAGCCGGATCACCCTTTCCGCCAGCTCGTCGATTTCTTTCATCAGCTTCTTGATGCGCTTGTATTCGTTTGTCCATTGCTCGACCTCGTCGGCCAGGCCGACTGGTATGTAGATGGCCTTGGTCTTGCCGGCGACCTTGCTGGTGACGGCATAAGCCGAATGCGGCTCGCCCCCGTTGGCGCAGGCGCAGGCCGGGTTGCCGCAGCGGCGCCGCTTGCGGACAAACGTGCCGGACAGGAACAGCCCGGCCTTTCCCAAGGCTCGGATTTTTGCATGCATCCGGGCCTTGAGCGTGTCGACCGATTCGGGCATTTCCATGGCCATGACTCCTTGTTGACAACGCAACCCGTTGATAATAAACCGTATAAGTACGGCTCAGATAATATACCTTGCAAGGCAGGGATTTCAATGTGTTGCGATAAAAAAAACCAAAAAATCAAGGGCGGGAAAATAAGACGTATAATTACGGCTCAAAAACCTGAAGCCCGATGGCAAAATAATGGCCTTTGCGAACTATTCGTCGCAAAGGCCATTGAAATCACGCATGCTTTTAGCGCGAACTATTTCTCATTCTTTGTTACTGAGATAATCCGTAATCGGTCACCCATTGATAACTGGCGGCTGAGGGGAATTGGCGTGATCAAGTAGGCGCCTCAGGCCCTGAGGCGCCCAAGCGTTGACTCCTCTATAGCTCAGTTATCAATCGAGGACCGATTACGATAATCCGCGCATCCGGCAAGGGGCGGCGATTGCAGGGCGGGCCGCCAGCGGCTACAGTATAGGCAAAGGCAAAACTGATGCTGCGACGTTCCGGTTTTGACCATGGCGTTCCCAAGCTAAGGAGATGGCAATGAGCACGACGGACTGCAAGTATGGCATGGAAGAAGTCATGGAACTCCTCGACGTCTTCAATGTCTCCCCCTCGACCGCCGCGAAAATCCGCTGCCTGTTGACGGAAGACCCCGACGGCCCCAATGGCGGCGTGTTTTTCCGCTACTACAACCCGCGCAGCAAGACGGTTGAGCTGGAGAAGCGTTTCGCGGCCCATGTCGGCGTCAAGCATGTCCTGGCCGTCAATTCCGGCACCAGCGCTTTGATTGCGGCCCTGGTCGCGGCCGGCATCGGTCCGGGGGATGAAGTCATCGTGCCGGCCTACACGTTTTTCGCCACGGCGTCGGCCGTCGTGGTGGCCAAGGCGATTCCCGTCATTGCGGAGATTGACGAGACGCTGACGATATCCCCGGACGCGGTCGAGCGTCTGATAACGCCGCGGACGAAGGCGATCATTCCGGTCCACATGCTCGGGTTGCCGGCGCGCATGGACGCGTTGTGCGCGCTGGCGAAGAAGCACCGCCTGGTGGTGATTGAGGACACCGCCCAGGCCTGCGGCGGCACGTTCCAGGGGCGCCATCTGGGCACGTGGGGCGACTTTGGCTGCATCAGCTTCGACGCCTACAAGATCATGGGGACGGGCGAAGGCGGGGTGCTGATGACCAATGATGATTTCTACTACACCCGTGCGCAGAGCTACCACGACACCGCCGCCTGCTGGCGACCGGAACGTTTCGGCCGGGAACGCATGCCCGGCGAACTGTTCTGCGGCGAGAATTACCGTATGAACGAACTGTCGGCCGCCGTCGGTCTGGCCCAGCTGCGGCGTCTGGACTGGACTATCGCCCGGATGCGGGAGCGTTATCACCAGATCCGGAACAGCTTGTCCCTGCCGGCGGGAATCAAATGGCTCGAACCGGCTGATCCCACTGGCGTCTGCGGCTCTTCCCTGGCGATGCTGTTTGACGAGGAAGACCATGCGGTGCGGGCCCAGAAGGCGCGGCTGGTCGGCGGCAATGCCTTGAATGACACCCGCGGGGTCCGCGATTGGCACCTGGCATGGAACTGGGAACACATCCTGGAGGAAAAAAGCGCGACAGCGGAGGGATGTCCATTCCATTGTCCATTCGTTAAGGAACGGCCGCACTATACCGTTGATTCCTGGCCTCGGAGCCGTGCCATCATGCGGCGACTGGGGTTGATCACCATCACCCCGCAGATGACCGAGCAAGCCGCCAAAGACCTGGTGGAGAATGTGCAGAAGGGCTTGGCCGTATGCTGAAAGAACTCCAGGTCGAGACCAATCCGGCCCTGGACAATGCCGCCGGGGTGGTGCCGCGAGGACTTTTGCGGCTGGAATATGGCAGCCCGGGCTGTCCCCGGGACCGCGATTGGGCTCTGGTCTATCCAACGGCGCCGGCCGGCCTCGGAGTTGTCGTCATTCATGGGCATGGCAGCACCGGCGACCAGCTCTACACCCGTCCTGACCTGAAGCACCATGCCGGGTTTCTGCGCTCGCTCGGGCTCGGCATCCTGACCCCGAACCTGCGGGGAAATGCCTGGATGGCGCCGCCCGCCGGCCAGGATCTGGCCGAACTGATCACTTTCGCCAAAACGACCTACGGCTGGCGAAAAGTCATTCTCGCCTCCGGGTCCATGGGCGGAACCAGCAACTTGATTTTTGCGGCCCAGCATCCGGAACTGGCCGATGCGGTGGTGGCGAACAGCCCCGCGACGGATTTGGCCCGCTACGCCGCGTGGTGCGCCGAACGGCCGTTGTCCATTTGCCAACAGATCGCCGACGCGATCATGACGGCCTATCACCACGACGCGGCGTTGCTGGCCCGTCATTCGGCCTGCGCCCTGGCCGACCGGCTGACCATGCCGGTCTGGCTTCGACATGGCGATGCCGATCCCATCATCCCCGTCTCCGAATCACGCGCCCTGGCCTCTTGCCTGGCGAACAAGGCGGACTTCAGTTACCGGGAAATCCCGGACGGCGGCCATGACGCGGCCATGCCCTGCTTTGCCGCAGGCGTGGCCGCCGCCGCCGACGTGCTGTCCGCCGCCGAGTCGTGAGACCCGCCGCCGACGTGCTGTCCGCCGCCCATCGCGCTCGCCCCAGCCGCGTTGTGGCTTGAGCCGGAAAAGCTGGTGTTTTGGGGTTGTCGTCAAGCGGGCAGCCCTGGCTCTTGAGTATAGGGCTCGATTGAACTTTTTGCGGATGCAATAATCCAATGGGATATTTGTCCCATTGTCCTATCCACCGTCCCATACGTCTTATATGTCTTATAGGTCCCATATTCTTCACTTATGCGTAGTACAGGCTGGAAACATGGGACTTATAGGACGGCGAAATAGGACGTATGGGACGTATGAGACGTATGGGAAGGCACATAGGACAATGGGACGAATAGGCACTGGCGTTATTGCAGTCGCCGAAAGCCAAACCCTACGTACGGCAGGCTGAAGCGGATGTGGGTCGTCACACGCTGCCGACCGGGCTGGACAACGCGACTCCGGCAGTGGCCGGGACCGGCGTCGGGAATGGCATGGACAGCCTTCCGGCTAAAACGGAAAGGCAGCCGGGACTGGCGATCCGCGGTTGCGTTTGCCGTTATCCGGCAGCGTATTGGGCCGTCTTGGCCGGGCAATCAGTGACATGGCGTCTCGAAGTCGGATCTCCCCCGCCGCTGCGGCTGGAGTTTTTCCGGCTCTGCCGCCCGTGCCAGCGCCCGGCCGGGAGTCATGGAAAACTCTCTTTGCCGGGAAAACACGCCATGGCCGCATTAGGAAAGAGAGCATTGCGGGGCATATTATCTCCTGTCGGTGTCCCGGGTGTCCCTGATTGGGGCGCCGGCGGTAGTTTTTCCGGTATGGTCATCATGTCTTGCCCGGGTTTTCGCCGGCTCTGTCCGGCCGTCACGATGGGGGTTGTCGCCATGAAGAATCATCTTATGTTGACGATGCTGGCGGCCATGGCTATCCATGGCATTGCCCAGGAAGCGGTGACGCATGCTTTTTCCGGCCCCGGGGACTGGGAACCATCCCGCCGGGACAGTTTCTCCGCCGACGGCGTCTGCGCGGTCAGGGGCAACGGCGAGCTCTATGCGACTTCGGACCTGATGGCGGTCAATCCCGAGGGGAAGACCGTCTTGAGCGGCGAGTTCAAACGCCTGCCCGCCGCCGGGAGTGACGCGAAATTCTGCTTTGCGCTGATTACGTATGACCGTTATATGCGGCGTCTGGATGGCATCCATGTCAATGTCAGGCCCGGCACCGCCACGGAACTGGCCGCGGCCTGCCAGCCGGAGGACACCGTCCTGAAAGTCCGGAACGGGGCCAAGATCCTGCCGCATCATTATATTGTCTTCAACGCCAAGGATGATTTGTCCGACCTTCCGAACCGCCATGTCAACCGCCGCGCTCCGGTGACGGGCGTCGTACGCGTATCCGACGGCGTGTGGGAAGTGACTCTGAAGGAAGCGGTCGGCGAGGCGGCGGCCGCCGGCGCCAAGATTCGCGCCCATGAGGACAGTCCGTATCTGTATGCCGGGGCGTTCATGCAGCCGATACCGGAGGATTGGACTACCGTGACCGGGACCATCCAAGGCATGGCGCCTGGCAGCCACCGGGACAAGTGGCGGCCAGGAACGGCCTTCGTCCGGGTGGGAATCTGGGGGTTTTCGCCAACCAAGGAGCTGTTTCTGGCGTTCCGGAACATCACCCTGGCCGCGGCCGGCGGCGACGCCGGCGTGCCGGATCAGGCGGTGCGAGTCCCGGACCGCACCTGGGAGACGCGGCTCCGCCTGAACGTATCGGCCGAACCCAAGGCCATCCGCCTGCATTTCGGCGACGGAACGGCGCAGGGCATCGTGCTTTCCGTGTTTGACGACTATTTCCGGGATGCCGGCCAGACCAGCGACACCATCCTGCCCATGGCGGGCCTCGACGTGCAGCCGTTCAATGCCCGTTACCGGATGCGGCCGGGAGAGTTCAGCCCCGGCCAGAAAACCCCGGCCGAGCGTCTGGCGGCCTGGGGCGAGGCCCAGGCGATTTTGGGCCGGCCCTATGCCTTGGCCTTCCGGCAGACGGCCGCCGGTGTCGAAGTTTGGCTGAATGGCTCGTACATCGGCGTTTTGGCGGTCAAGGCGCCTTTGCTTGCCGTCAGCGGCGATGACGTCACCGCCGCGCTTGTTGACTTCAGGCCTGGCGCCGGGGGCGCCCCCGGCGACCAGGGCGCCGGCATGGTGCCGATCGACCTCGCTGGCAAAGGCCGCCCTGGCGCCGCCTGGGGCGGGGAGGCCACCCTGAACTTCAAGTCGGACGCCGTTGCCGCGCTGCCGCCCTTTCCCTTCGCGAGTCCCGCCGGCCTTGATCTTGGCCTGACGGCACGCCAGGCAAACAATGGCGATGCAACGGTCAGCCTGGCGGAAACACCGTCGTCGTTTATTTTCACGGTGCCGGCCGCCCAGTACACCCGGGCCTGGGTGCTGTTCGCTCTGGATGACGCCCCGGACAAAGACGCCTGCTTCAATGCCCGCCTGACGCGCTATAATCGCATTCCCGGCCAGAAATACGCCGGCCGCAGCTACGCCAGCCTCGCCAACACCCTGGTTGAAGACGTGTCAACCGCCCACGTGGTCGGCGCCGTGACCGCCGGCGGCCGCGAACGGCCGTTGCTGCTTCTCGAAGTGCCTCTGGCCAGCGGCGATATCCAGGACATCATCTTCACGGACCAGCGTGCTTCGCATGCCTTGCGGAAGGGGCGTTACCTCGATTTCGAATTGTCCGGCCGGCCCTATCGCCGGCGTTTGCCGTTCGGGGATACGCGCCATTTGCCCGACCCGGGGAAGGTCAGCGCCGTGCAAGTCTTTGGCCTGACCTTGGAGACCTCGCCGGCCGAGATGGAAGTGCGGTCGGTCCAGGTCGGCAATATATTCCATTCCGGCGAGACCCCGGAGCTCGTCGTCGCCGTGCGGCCGCAACGGCCGGGAGACTACCGGCTGCGCTGGCAGATTCGCTCGGCGGAGGGACAGGTCGTCGGTGACGGCGAACGCGACGTGCCAGCTGACGCCGCGTCCGAGCATGCCTTGAGTCTGGCGCAGCCTGAGCTCGGCTGGTATGAAATCGCCATCAGCCTGTGGTCGGGACGGCGTCAGTTGTTGACGCACCAGGCGTCCTTTGCGCTTCTGGGCGAGGACACGCGTCAGGCCGGCCTGGCTGATTCACCTTACGGCAGCTGGTGGTATGGCGGGGCGCATTACACCCCGAGCCGGGTCGAAGAAGTCGGGCCGCTGTTCCTCAAGGCCGGCATGCGGCGGGCACAGGGAGCCGATCGCTATACCGAGGCCGAAATGGCGCCGTGGAAACTGGGGCCGCCTTGCGTGCGGCTGCCGCGCGACCTCAACGCCACCAAGGAGGAAATCATCACGGCCGTCCAGAACAGCCTCGAAAAATACCCGAGCGTGCGCAACGCGATGATCTTCCATGAACACGCCAAGTCTGGCTACCAAATCGCCCCGGAGCTGCTCGGCCGGAAGCCGCGGCCGGAAGACGCCTGGCCAGACGCCGACCAGCGCCTCGCCTTCGCCCTCCGCGTCGGACAAGCCCTGCGGGAAAATTTTCCGCAGTTGAACATCACGATCGGCAATTCTCTCGCCTCGACGGAACTGGTGGCGGAAGTATTGCGCGGCGGCTTTCCGGAGGCGTATGCGGACTATGTCGGGCTGGAAGTCGTCGGCCGCGATTCGTTGCCGGAGCGGCAGTGGGAGGCGTCTCTGCAGGCTGGCGATTTGATGTTGCAGACGGTTCGCGCGTTCGGCTGTTCCTGGCGTCTGAACGCGTGCTTTGAAAGCAATTACCGCATGGACGCCCAGATTGGCGCCGAGCGCCAGGCCGAGTGGTACGTGCGCGACCTTCTGGTTTCCCAGTCCTGGGGCTTCCGCGATATCTTCATCGGCATCATGTTCGACGTCGGCAACGACTATGCCAATTCCCCCTGGGGCTCGACGGGATTGTGCACGCGGCCGCCATACACGTATCCGAAAAAGTCGTACGTGGCGGTGGCCGTTGCCACCAAGATGCTCGACCAGGTGGTCGGCCGCAGGGCCATTCCGACCGGTTCGGAATCGGTCTATGCCCAGGAATTCACCCGGCGCGACGGCCGCGTGGTCACGGCCTTGTGGACTTCACGGGGGACGGCGGAGCTGACGTTGACCACCAACGGCGCCGCCCTCCAGGTTTTCGACCTCTATGGGCGGGCGGCCGAGACCCGGCCCAATCCGCCTCGGCGCGAACCGGGGAACCGGCTGACGCTGACCGCCGGCACGGCGGCAACGTACATTCTGGCGGCGGCGCCGTCCATCCTGGCTATCGTCTGCGGCCGCCGCGACTATCCCGACGACCAGCCGTCGGCCGGCGCCATCACGGTCAAGCGCCTTGACCGCGCCGACGACTGGCGCCTGGCCGCCGTCGACGAGCCGCTCCTGGAGCGGACGACCGGCCTTTTCATGCCTTACCGGACCCGTGGCGATTATGCTCTGCGGCAAGTCCAGGACGACGAACAGGGCTCCTGTCTGGAACTGGAACTGGTCCGGCCGGATTTGGCTTTGCCGACCGTGTTCTGGGAATACGCGGTGCTGGAACTGCGGGAGCCGGTGGAATTGTCCGGCGAGCCGCATTCCATCGGGATGTTCGTCAAGGGCAATTCCGGCTGGGGACAGGTTTATTGGATAGTCGAGGACGCCGCCGGCCGGCGGCGCGTCTCCTGCGGCACCCGCATTCACAACGCCGATGTGTTTGACTATAATGGCCGGGTGTCGCTCTGCTTTGACGGCTGGAACTTCGTCAGCCTGCCGGTGACGGGGCAGTCGTCCATTCCCGATGTGTCCACCGGGACGGTGGCCAACCTCTGGGAATACGGGACCGTGGCCGCCGATGGCACGTTCAAGCGCGGCCCGGCTGACGTGCAATGGCCGCTGAAGCTGGTCGGCATCGGTTTCGCCGCCCAATCGCGGCCGCTGTTTCTGACTGAACGGCGGCCGTACCGGCAGGCGGTGCGTTTCAGCGCCGTCGCGGCCTTTGACCACGCCAAACCCGACCAGGTCAAGGAAACACCCCGCTAATAGGCGCCCCAGGGCCGGGGTCGTCGGCTTCGGCACCATATGAATGACGGCAAGCGCGAACATCTCAAATCAAGACAGGACGATGATGCCATGACCCAGCAGCCCGTTGAGCCATCAAGAAAGCGTACATATGCAACGGTCGAGCAGCTGTTGGCGGACTGGCCGCCGCCGCCGCCGAGCTCGGCGTGGGCGTTTGTCGACGACTTGCGGAAACCGGCGCCGCGACGTCTGCGCCGGGAACGGCTCTCCGCCCGGGCCGGGGAAGCCGATTTGAGCGGCGGCGTACGGGTCACATGCGATTTTCCGGATCCGAATGGCCGTCTCGACACCGCGTATGGCGACCTAAACGCCCTGTTGCGCGAGAGCGGCCTGGCCGCCGATAGCATAGCCGCCGCCGGCGCCGCCGCCGACAATGTCTACACCGTCACCGTCGCGGCGGCGCCGACCGACTGCTATGAAGCGTATGCCGTCGCCATCGGCGCGCGCGGCGCCGCCATCACCGCCAACGACGCCGAAGGCATCCGCCGCGGTCTGTACGCCTTTGAGGACATGCTGCTGGCGGCCGACGGGCCGTTCCTGCCGTGCGGCGTCTGCCAGCGCCGACCGTGGCTGAAAACCCGCATCAGCCGGTGCTTTTTCAGCCCCGTCAAACGCTGGCCGGTCAACACCGACGAGCTTCTCGATGACGTCAACTACTACCCGGACGAGTATCTGAACCGCCTCGCGCACGAGGGCGTCAACGGCCTCTGGCTGGTGGTGGCCCTGCGGGAATTGGGGGAAACCAGCTTCACCTCCCGCGACCCGCAGGCTGACCGCCGCATCGCCAAGCTGCACCGGACGATCCGCCAGTGCGCCCGCTACGGCATCAAGGTCTTCCTGTTCAGCATAGAGCCATTTTCCGTGCTGGGCGACGACCCGTTGCTGGCAGCCCATCCGGAGCTGTTTGGTGCAACCATCTGGGGGCGGCATTTGTTTTGTCCGAGTTCGCCGTCAACCCGGCAGTATCTGCAGGAATTGACGGATGGCGTGTTCCGGCAGGCGCCGGACCTGGGCGGGCTCATCAACATCACCCATGGCGAACGCGGGACGACGTGCCTGTCCGCTCTGGGCGGTTCTGTCGACGCCTTGATTCCGTGCTCGCGCTGCGGCCAGCGCCCACACGGCGATGTCATCCACGACAGCCTGGCTGCCATGGCGGCCGGAATCCATGCGGCCGCGCCCGACGCCACCTTCATCAGCTGGTTCTACTTTCCGCATGTCGACGAACACGCGCCCTGGGCGCATGCCATTGGCGCTTCGGTCCCGGCCGATGTCGTTGCGCAGTTCAACTATGAATCCGGCGGCGCCAAAACACAGCTTGGGCGGGTGCATCACGGCGGCGACTACTGGCTCAGCTATGTTGGTCCGGCGGAGCGTTTTGCCCGGCAGGCGGCCGCCGCCCGGCAGGCCGGCGTCGAGGTGTCGGCCAAATTGCAGATTGGCTGCAGCTACGAGCTCGGCACCGTTCCCTTTATTCCGGCGCCCGGACTGGTCTATCGGAAATTGCGGGCCATGCGCGAACGCGGCGTCAGCCACGCCATGTTCTGCTGGTACGTCGGCAATTACCCCGGCCTCATGAACCACACGGGAGGACGGCTGGCGTTCGAAGATTTCAGTTTGGATGAACATGAATTTCTGCGGCGCCTGGCCCAGCCTTTGTGGGGTGCGGCCGCCGGTGCGGCCGCCAAGGCCTGGGAGCTGTTCAGCGCGGCTTATGAAAACATGCCTTTCTCTCTCATTTTTCAATACTACGGCCCTCAGAACACGGGCGCCGTCTGGCAGTTGTCGGCATACCCGCGTCTACGGCCGTTGTCGCCGCCATGGAAGCCGATCTTCCCGCCCAGCGGCGACGCTCTGGGCGAAGCCCTGGCCGGGTTTTCCCTGGACGAAGTCCTGACTTTGATGCGGCGGGTGGCCGACGGCTGGCAAGAGGGCCTGATGCACCTGCGGCAAGGCCAGGCGCTGGGACGGCTCAACTCAGAACGCCGCCATGACCTGTGCCTGGCCGAGGCCCTGGGGCTGCATTTCGAAAATACCGTGAATCTGCTCCATTTCTATCAGCTTCGGCAACGGCTGTTTGCCGGCGGTGGACCGGCCCTCCTGGCCGAGATGCGCGTTCTGGCCGATCGCGAGGCGGCTTTGTCGCTCCATTTGGCCGAACTCTGCGAGGACGATTCACGGCTTGGGTTCCATTCCGAGGCGCTGTGCCACCGCTATTACCCAGAGTTGCTGCGCCGGCGTTCGGAACTCATCCGCACGAGCGTGCTGCCGGAAATCGACGCCTTGGCGGCGGCGATGTCGGTCGGCCGAAGCCCCTGGCAGGAGTTTCTGGCCTTGGCCGAGGCGCCGACCGTCGTTGCCCCGAAATCCTGGCAATCGGCCGCCGGGGGCGGCTACGCCTGGCGCTTTCTGCTTGAAGACGGCGACTTCGTGCTTGAAGTCAACGCCGAGGGGGGTGTCGACGCCGCCCGCGTTCTGTCCGTCTACATCATCGACGCTCTGGGCGTGACTTTCCCCATAAATTTGAATTTGAGCTGGGGAAAGGACGGCTTGGCCGTGCAGAGTGATAATTTTCTGCATGTTCTCGGCCATGCCGCTCCGCTGGGACCGGCGGGGCGATATGTTTGTTCGGGGGAAGGC
>JAKLHU010000180.1 GCA_022709995.1 Verrucomicrobiota bacterium
CGGTCTCGGCGCCACCCGGCCAGATTGGCGCCCTGCTGTCCTATCACGACGCTCGGCTTGGCGTGCGGGTCGTGTTTGACCGTCCTTCGCCGGGCCTCGTCGTCATCTCCTGGCGACATTCCGACACCGCCGCCGCAGACGCCATCGCCGGCGCCGCCACGCTCCAAGCCTCCCGCCAGCCCAAGGTCGTCTGGATCCCGCTCGAGTGATGACCAGCCACCGGAAATGATCCCGCGCGGGGGTCATTGCACAGCATCCCTTTTCGGCCAGATTTTGCGGACGATCGGATGTCCAGGAATGCCAATATCCATGATTTTCATAATAATTTCGACTTGCCTTTCGGGGTTAGCATAGGCGACTTCCTTATCCAACGTCGACAATGCGACATCAATCTCATTGCAATTCTTCATGATTTCGCCCTGGCAGGACTTAATGCGTTTTTTCAGCTCATCGGAGCAAGAGTCGGTTGCCAACGCCAAGGCCACTCCGCCAGCGGTGACTTTCTCACGGCCTTGCGACAGCTCATATCGGTCAAGATATTGCCCGATGATTATATCTCTTTGCAACAACACCCTCTGTTCAATTTTCTTGATGTCTGCGCGAATCAAATTATACAACCACGTAATGTTTTCGTTGTTGCTGGCGGAAAAAAAATGAAGTAATGCATCGGTGTCGTTCAGCAGTTTTTGGAGCTGGTATATACCCGTATCGGCTGGGAACTGAGTTTCGTAGCCTTTGAGGAAATTATAGAACGCATCCATTCCAAGCAAGCGATGGAAGGAGGTGTCATGGCGTTGACCGAAAGGCAACTTCAAGCAATCCGCCTGGAACAACTCCCTCTGCACCATCGGATCGGCGAAACTATTCGGACCGGCAAGCAGGTTTTCCCCTTTGGATAGACTGACCTGGAAGGCATCCTGCCGGACCCGATATTGACGCATCACGATCAAGGCGTTTTTAGCCGAGTGATGCAAATTATTGCCGAGCTCAACAAAGCGCCGGTCGATAGAAAAAACCGGACGGTCCTGGCCAGTAAGGCTGGCAATCAGCTGTTCCGCCTTGGCGTCCACCTCGGAAAATTTTCTCTCTTTGATCAGGGAAAGGACGGCCAGCAATTCATTGTATCTTTCCCGGAAGGTGGCAATGGCTTTCCGCAATCCCTCCCGCGGGGCGAGGAACCCCGGCAGAGCCGTCGCTGGCGGCCACGACATTTCATGGTTTGCCAACCCCTTCTCGATTTCCGTCAATTGCCCGTCCATGCCAGCCGGGTCCCAATGCAATTTTTCGACCCCATTCCAGAGCTGGCTCCATTCTTGCAAGGACGATTGCTGGGCATCGGTATATTTTCGGGCTTCTTCCAGAAGCGCCTGCAAATACGGCGGCGCCACTTCCGCGCTTCTCGCGAGGCAGGCCTGGCAGCGCTGCAGATTGCCGGCTATGTAGGATAATTCCAACTCGGCATTGGCCTGATGATGCAAAAGAAGATAGTAGCACTGAATAATGTCATTGGCGAGCAGGCATTCCGTGCGCAGCTGATGGGAATCCGGGCTCCACGTCCAAGCATTGGCCGGCTTGGTGGAAATCATCCCGATGATTTTCGCGGCCGTCTCGAAATCCCCATCCGTCATGAGTTTCCTCGCCTTGTTCCACTGCTGGAAGGTGTCCTGCCAGAGCGGCAACAGCAGGGAACACAAGTGCCGGATGTTCTTGTAATGCTTTTTATAGTCATACGAAAATTCGGCTCTCGTCAGGATGTGCTCAGCGGCGCCAAACTCCGCCTGGGCGGCGGCCAGCCTAGCCTGTTCCAGAAGCACCTCGGCGCTCGGATAGGCGTATACCTTGTAGCCCCAGTAGGCGCCAACGCCAAGAAGAAGCGTCGCGATCAAGACAACTGCGACCCGGCCGGCATGGAAAGCCGATGGTTCCGCTCCGGCGGGCATGAAGCTGACAATCATGTCTCCGACCGTGATTTCGTCGCCGCCACGGAGCAGTCGCTCCTTTTCGGGCGGGAGGCGATCGCCGTTGACGCGGGTGCCATTCAGGCTGCCGTGGTCGGCGATCCAGCAGGTCTCGTCGCTGCGCATGTGAACAACCGCATGCAGCCGGGAAACGGTCCGGTCATCAAGTTGCAATTCGCATTCATTTGACGTTCCGATGCGGACATCGGCGTCCCCTAGGATCACTTCCCGCCCTTTGGCGGAACCGCTGCCAACGACGAGCCGGGCCGGGAGTTTCTGTTTTGTCTTCTGCTCGTTTTCTTTCGCTTGGACGAGAAGCACGCAATGCCCCAAGATCAGCTCCATGCCGGGGGCAAGCTTGATTTCCCGTATCGGCTTGCCGCGATAGAACGTATGGTTCGTGCTGTTCTTATCCCGCAGCCACACGGCTTTGCCCTTCCGGAACAGTTCAGCATGGGCGGAGCTGATCATGTTGTCTTCACGCGGCGTGACCAAGTCGCAGTTGCTGCTGCGGCCGATCACCAGGAAGTCTTTCATCTCCTTGAGGTCACGCTCGTGAATGATATTGCCATTGAAAAGCAGCTGTATTTTCATTGTTGGTAACCATCGTGGAACAGGGTTGTTGGCCGCCGGAAGCGCCAGCCTTGGCGTCACCAATTACGTACTTCATAAAAACGCTGGTCGCCGGGCGAGGAAAAGACGAGTTGGCATTGCCGGGCAATTTCCTTGCCCAGCTCGGCATTGCGCTGACGCTCAAAATTGATTTTTTTCAATTTCATCGCATGGAACCAGGTCGTCTTCCGGGAACGAAGCGAAGCCAACAGGTCGAGTGCCTCTTGGCCGACCCCTTGATTCTGCTCGGCGAAAGCCTTTCGGACTGTATCGAGCAGGAGGGTCTCGACCTGTTCCCAAATGGCAGGCGCATCCCTGGTCAGCTCATGCTTGGCCAATTTCAGCAGCACGTCGGCCGACTCACGCCGCAGGGGCTTGCCGTCGCCCTGCCAATGCCTTTGGACCATTTTGGGTTCGACGAGGATATACGGGTTCAGGATCAGCTGCTCGGCGCGCAATTGGTCCTTTTCTGGAATCTCGATGCAGACACTGCCCAAGGTCGCCCCGTATCGAATCAGTTGGGCGACGCCCATGATTTTCCCCTCCGCGCCGGTCCGATAATATTGCATCACCGTCAAGGGAATGCCTTGTTCCTCCCCAATGAAAATCGGCAATTCCAGGCTTTTCTCAAAAATCCAGTTTTCCTTGCCCGGGAGGATGTCCTTCCATAAAACTTCGACGCTGTTGCCATCCGCAAAGGCGTGCTCGCCCAAGTTGATTTCATTGTACCATAATCTGAAAGGGATCCGGTCTAGGGCGTACTCGACGGAGAAACCGCTCTCGGAGACCTGCCGCTCCGACTTGCCCGTGCTCGGATAGATGACGGAAAAAAAGCCTGATTTGGAGGCGACTTTCTCATCGAGATAGACCCCGTTTTGATCGACCGGCCAGGACAACGCCTTTTTGGGCGGCGGCGGCCGGAAAAGCATCGCCAGGATTCCAAACATCGCCAGGACGACCGCGACAATGATGATTTTTTCTATGCCCGCCGCCTGCTTTTTCTGCGGTAGGGCGCTGGTGATGGGGCGAATCATGGTCCCCAGTTCGATGGTCCCCTCGAAGGCGTCCGGATTGTAGATGGGCGATGCAGAGACCCCTTCGGAATTTGCCCTCAGGTCCGTTGCCAGCCGGTCTATCGACGGAGGGACGGAATCAAAGGACAACCGTGACGGCGAAGCGGAGTCCGGGGCGGTCGCGGCCATTGGACGGCCCAGTGCGGGGCCATTGGTCTCTTCCGAGGTTCTTTCGTCCGAATCGAAAATGGTCCTCTCCGGCGCGAACGCGCTCCGGTTGTCAAGACCGGCCGATGGCGGGGTGATGTCGGCCTGTGCAAAAGACAAACGGGTATTTTTGCCCAACATAAGCGTCTGACCAGGCTTCACCTCGACACGGCCATGTATTTCGCTGCCCTCCAGGCTGACCCCGTGGGAGCTGAGGTTTTCGGCGTACAACTGCCCGTCCACGCATTCCAGGCGCAGATGGCTGCGGGAAATGGCGGGATCCTGGAGAACAAAGTCAGCCTTGGTCTGGGAACGCCCCACGACGAGCGACTCGCCATCGGCGATCGCATAGACCTGGTTGGCGCCATCGGCTCGACGGGCAACAATTTGAAAGCCTGTTTTTGTCATGACATGCAGTCCATATTCTTTGGGCCAGCCACGCCGGTCAGATCGTCAGCAGCAGTTTCATGATGATAGGGGTCAGGATGACGATGAAGGTGGCCGGCATGATGAACAACGCGGTCGGGATAATCAGCAGGGAAGGGACCTTGGCGGCCTTTCGTTCAGCCTTGTGGAACCGCCGGCGGCGCATTTCATCGGACTGCAGCTGGAAGGTCTCTCCCAGGCCGGCGCCCATTTCCACGCTTTGCGCCACCACGGCGACCAGATTGCGGAATTCGTCAAGGTTAATCCGGGCGGCCATGTCTTGGAGGGCCTGGACCCTGGTCTTGCCCAGTTGAACATCAGTCATGACCTGGCGGAATTCATCCATCAACGGGCTTTGCAATCCCTCTTCCAAAAGCAGGCGCACCGCGGCCCCGAAGTCCTGCCCTGCCTGCACCGCCACCGTCAGGAGGTCGACGGCGAAGGGCAGATCCTTGGCAATACGCTCCTGCCGCGACTGGGCTTTGCGCTTGATCCAGAGACTGGGATAGAGGACGCCCACGCCGCCGGCCAGAAAACCGGCCAGGAGCGCGAAACGGATGTCCAGGCTGAAGATGAAACTCAGGCAAGCAATGAAAATTCCGCCCAGGCTGCCGCAAAAAATTTGCGCCCCCAGCACGGTGTCGTCGCTCAGCAGGTCATTCATCCCGGCGATGACCAGATGCTGCCGCATGAGGGCGCGATGCTGCGGGAACAGACTGGACACCGGATTGGCGCAGAGATGCCCGAGCGCCTCGCTTTCCGCGACAATAAATCGAAACCAGCCGAGGCGGACGGCCCGGGGGATATCGGCCTTGACCGCGGCCCCCTTCGCGCTGCCGAGGATATTCAGCAAGGAAAACACGAACAGAAAACTGGCCAGGAAAACCAGCATATAGATAATGTAAATCATTTCCATGATCAGGGCTCCACGTTCGTGACCTGCTTCAAGACCAGGAAGCCGACGCTTTCGAGGATGACCACCACCCCCAGCGCGCACCAGCCTGCCGGTTTCTCAATCAGGAGACGCATCAGATCGGGTTGAACCAGATACAGGACGCCAAAGGCGATCAGGGGCATGGCGGCGATGGCCAACGCCTCGAATTGCCCCTGCGCGATCATGCTGTCGAGCTTGTGCTGAAAATCCCTCCGGTTGCGAATCGTCTGGCTGATTTTATCCAGGATGTCCGCCAAGCTGCCGCCGGTTTCCACGGCCACGCGGAGTCCGGCCGTCAACAAGTTCAAATCCTCATTAGGCAACCGGACGCA
>JAKLHU010000181.1 GCA_022709995.1 Verrucomicrobiota bacterium
GGCGTGGGGTGATGGTGGCAAAGGCGACAATGCCGGCCGCGGCGGCGGCCAGGCAGGCGCAGGTGAACAGTGAGGTGATCAGGTGGTTACGCATGAGGAGGGGCGGTATCGGGCCGGTTCAGCCGCTGGCGGGATTCTGCCGGCGGCTGGCGGCCAGGAAAGCTCTGCTCAGGAAGATGAGGGGATAGAGTTGTTCAGAGTACCACAGTTGGGAGAAATATAATCCGACCGGTTCCGGCGGCAAGTCGTCCGGGTCGGGCGGGGCGGTGCGCAGGAAGTCGAGGCCTCTTTGGATGGCCTCGTCGGCGTCGGGGTCGGGGCTGGCGGCGAGGGCGGCAACGGCTCTGGCGGTGAAGAGGAAGCGGGCCGGGGCGTCTGTGCGGGCGTCGGCGCCCCAGGCGCCGGAAGGGAGCTGGGCGGACAGCAGGTAATCGCGGGCGCGCAGGCACCACGGCGCCGTCAGCCCGGACAGGTTTTCGAGGACGACGGCGGTGCCGTAGACCGGCGCCTGGCCGTTTGGCGACAGTTGTTCGCCGAACCAGAGCGGGAGGAAGGAGCCATCCGGTTGTTGGTTGCGGGCGAGGAAGTCGAGGATGCGTTGCTGGCAGCGTCCGGCTTGGCGGCGGCGGCGTGGCGGGAGGGTATCGCGCCAGAGATTGAGGGCGTGGAAGGCGTGGGCGGAGAGGTCGGGGCAGCTGCGGTCGAAGGGGAGTTTTCCCCACCCGCGGCAGAAGGTCGGGATGCCGCCGTCGCGGTTTTGCAGATGCATCAGCCAGGTGCAGCCTTTGGTGATGGCTGGCGTTGGCCGGCCTGGTTGCAGAGCGTGGAGGGCGATCAGGGCGGCGGCGGTGTCATCGGCGTCGGGCACGGCGCCGGACTGGTGGGTCCAGGCCCAGCCGCCGGGTTGGGCGCCGGTGAACGGATGGACGGTGTCGAACTGGCGTTGCTGGATGAGTTCCGCGAGGGCGTCGCGTTCGGCGGCGGGCAGGACTGGCGCGGTGGCCTTGGCGGCCAGGGCGGTGCACCATTGGGCCAGGCTGGTGTCGATTGGCCAGGAGCCGTCGGAGCGGACGGTCGTGAGCAGGAATCGTTCGGCCGCCTGGGCGACTTGGTGGTCGCGGCGATTGGCGGCGGCGAGGCAGATGAGGCAGAAGGCGGTGAGAGGGGCGGCTTCCAGAAAGCCGCCGGAAGGCGGCTGCAGGCGGGTGAGTCGCCGCAGCACGGCTGGAATCAGGCGGCGTCGGAAGGCGGTCGTCAGTCCGGGGCGGGCCTGGGTGGCCTGGGCGACGCCGATGGCAATCAGGGCGGGCAGGGCATAGCTGACGACCCGGAGGTTGAGGAAGCGATAGCATGCCCTGGGCAGAAGCGCCAGTTCGAAAGGCAGCTGGGGCATTTTTTCCCACGGGTGTTCGCCGTCATTCAGCAGGCCGGTGGCGGTGCAGAGGGCGAGGATGGGCACGGAAAAAGTCAGGTCCTGGCCGTATTTTTTCAGAATGGCGGCGCGGATGGCGGCCGGCGAGAATTCGCCGAGGTGTGCCGTCAGGTATTTCCGGGCCTGGTCGGCGGCTGCTGGGTTGGTTTCGGCCCGCATCAGGGCGGCGGTAGAGAGCAGGCTGGCCGTCAGATTGGGCGGGGACTCCGGCGAGTCGCCCCAGGAGCCGTCGGCAAGCTGGGTGTCCGCCAGCCATTGGCAGGCCGCGGCGACTGGCTGGGTGTGGCGGACGGGGTCGAGTTCATGGAGGGCGATGGCGGCCGTCGCGGTCGATACGGCCGAGGAGGCCAGGTGGCCGTCCCAGTCGCCGGTTGGCAGGCGTCGGGCCAGCAGTTCGGAGCTCAGGCGTTGATAGTCGTGGGAAGTCATCCGGTCAGTCCCATGGCCATCAGGCCGTAGGCGGTGTATTCCAAGTCGGGGGTGTCATCGCCGGGAACCGCGGCAAAGCCGCCGGCCGGGGTGATGGTCTGGCGCAGAAATGGCTTGAGGGAATGACGCAGGGGGTGTCGGCAGCAGGTCAGCGCCAGGCTGGCGGTGGCTGTCGAGAGCAGGTCGGCAACCGGGGCTGGCGGTGTGGCGGGAAAGCCGCCGTCAGGGGCTTGCAGGGCGGCGAGACGCTGCAGGTCGGGCCGGAGGGCGTGTCGGTCCGCGCCGCTGGCGTTTAGGAGCATGAGCGCGGCCGCGGTGGCGTTGACGGCTGGGGCGGTATCGCCGGCGAGGTTGGCGAACATGCCGTCCGCCAGGCGGTATGGGGCCAGGTCGCGGGGAACATAGCTCAGGCCGAGATCTTCGGCCAGCGACCAGCGCAGCATTTGCGAATAGGGCGACCACGGGTCGCGGTGGGGAAAACGCTCCGGAGCGCCGGCGGCGAGGGCATTGTAGGCGTCATGCAGCGCGGGCGGCAGTGACTGGCGCGGCCAGGCCGCGGCCGCGAGTCGGGCGAGGGGAGAGCGGCGGAGATGCTGGAGCAGCAAGCGCGAGCGGGTCAGGCCGGCGAGGTGCACCAGGTCCAGAGTCGGCGGGGCGAAGGTTTGGAGATAGGGCTCCACGTCATCGAGGTTGACAGGCATGTCCGTTGCGGCCGCGACGAGCAGGCCGAACATGGTGTAGTAGAGGTCGGGCTGGCCATGCCGGTCGGCGAAACCGCCCGGTCGGGCCAGCCGGGAGCGCACGAACGCGAGCAGGCGCGCGGCGGTCTCGGGATGGCATTTCCGCCAGCCGGCGCGGATGGTCCGGAACATGATGGTTGATAGGGTGCGCGACATGAGCAGGGGCTGGAGAAACCGGTTGGGGAAAAACCGGCCTCGTGCCAGGACACGGCGTCATTTTTCCGGGAGGATTTTTTCCGTGACGCGGACGAGGAGGGTTTTCAGTTGCATGTTGTTGACTTGGTCGATGGCGTTGAAGGCCTGGTTGCGGTAGTCGCGGTATAGGTCGGTGACGGCGGCCGCGGCCGCCGGGCGGGGAACGCCGTTGGTCCGGCTGAAGAGGGCGATCAGGGAAGCCGGGTCGTCGTCATCCTCGAGGTCGTCCAGGAGCTGATAGGCGATGCCGAGCGCGTCGGACAGGCGGAGCAGTGTGTCGCGGTGGTCGTCGGCCTGGCCGGCGGCGATGGCGCCCAGGAGGAAGGCGACGCGGAAGGCCGGAGCGGTTTTGAGCCGGAAGGTGGTCATGACGGTGTCGAGGCTGGGCTGGTCGTGGTGGAGTTCAAATTCGCGGGCTTGGCCGATGGCCAGCTGGCAATGGCCGTCGGCGGCGGCGGCGACCAGTTCGGCCCGCAGCGCCGCCGGGATGTGGGTCGAGGCCAGCAGCCGGTAGCCTTCGCCGACCAGGTAGTCGCCGACGTTGATGGCGATGGGCACGCCCAGCTGGTGATGGATGGTTTCCTCGCCGTAGCGGAAATCGTCGTTGTCTTCGATGTCGTCGTGGATGAGCGATGCCTTGTGGAAGCATTCGACGGCGATGGCGAGACGGTCGACCCAGGGCGGGATTTCGGGGGATTCGGTCAAGGCCAGATAGACCAGGGCGGCCAGCAGCGGCCGGTAGTGCTTGCCGTGCCGGGAGAGGGCGCTGAGGGCGGCCGTCTGGAATCGGCTCAGGTCGTGGTGTTCGGCGATGGCGAGGTGATGGCGCAGGGCGTCGTCCTGGAACAGGGCCGCGAGGTGTCTTTTGACCTCGGCCATGGGCGGCGCGAAAATCGGGTTTTCCTCGGGGATGGCCAGGGCGTAGAGCAGTTCGTCGTGGTCGAAATCGGTGTTATGGCAGCCGTCGCGGTTCAGGGGGATGGCGTATCCCGGCACGGCATGGCGGTTCATGGCGGGGAAGGTCTTGGTCAGTGCGTCCAGGCAGGACACGCCGATGACGGCCTGGATTTCGCCGGCTTCGACCCAGGCGGCGACGCGGGAGGACGATTCGGCGACGAGTGTCGCCATGCCGAGGCGTTCGGCTTGTTGGCGCCAAGCCGTGACGTGGCAGCGGCCGCAGTCGGCGCACAAGAGCCCGAGGTCGTCAAAGCTGGCAGGACAGCGGTCGTGGTCGCGGAGGCAGACCGGCAGGAGGAGCAGGCGTCGTTCGCGGGGAATGCGGCGGATGGCTTTTTCCCAGATGGCGTTGTTAACCGTGACGGTGCACCAGTCGCGCCATTGCTCCGGAATGCCATGCTCGGCCAGGAAGTCCATGGCCAGGCTGACCAGCCGTGGCAGCGGCACGGGGGGGATGAGCGGGAAGGCGCTGACATAGGCCCGCAGGCGTGCCCGCAGCTCGCGGCGCCGCTCCGGGGATTCCGGCGCAGTTTGCTGGTTCAAGGGATGGCCCGGGTCGGCGTGACCGGGGTTGTCCGGCGTTGCCGGTTGGATGATGAGGTCAGCCATAGGCGCCAAATCCGCAGAAGTAGTATTTTTTGGCGAGGCGATAGAGCCAAGATTTTTCCGGGATGGCGCCTTCGGGGTCATGGTGTCCCGGCAGAACCGTGGCTCGGTCGAGTTCGGCGAGGGCATCGCGGTTGGAGGAGTCGGTGGCCCCTTGCCGGCGCAGGAAATCCGCCAGGGCGGCCGGGTCTTCGAGGAGAATGCAGCCACGGGAACGGCTGGCCGTAAAGGTCCGCAGCTGGCTCAGAAAGTCGTCCTGCTGCAGGATGGTCTTGAGGTTGTCGGCCGTCGCATTGAGGAATCCGGAGCAGAATTGCACGGGCGGGCAGAATTCGACGGCGCCGGAGGGCGCGATGTGGTGGGAGATGCCGGTCGCCCCCGGGCAGAGGGCGTTGCCCTGGTGATCCCAGTAGGCGTCGATGATGAGCAGCTTGGCGGTGCGCCGCTGGTCGACGATGAATTGGCGCAGGCTTCTGATCTGTTCGCGGCTGAGGGCGTTTTCCGGTTCCGGGTGGGCGCCGGTGGGGCGGTAGATGTAATACCAGATGTAGTGCACGCCTTTGCGAACCAGCAGGTCGAGGTAGTTCGTGGAGACCAGTTCGGAGAAATTCTGCCGGGTGATGCTGGCGGAGACGCCGGTGAACAGCCCGGCCTGGACCGAGGCTTCGAGGGCATTGAGGGCGCGTTTGAAGACATCGTCGCGGCCGCGTCGGCGGGTTGATTCCTCTTGCAGTCCTTCGATGCTGATGAGCGGGGTGACATTGCCGAGTTTAGCCAGGCGGGTGGCGGTTTCGTGGTTGAGGGCGAGGCCGTTGGTGAAGAGCTGGAAGTAGCATTTTGGGTGGGCGGCGAAGAAGTCCAGCAGGTCTTGGTGGAGGAGCGGTTCGCCTCCGAGGATGCCGAAGAAGTAGGACCGCTGCTGGTTGGCCTGTTCAACCAGGGCGTCGAGTTGTTGCCGCGACAGCTGTTGCGGCGGCGTGGTCGGCTGCACCCAGCATCCCCGGCAGCGCAACTGGCATTGATTGGTGATGGAAAGCATCAGGAAGGCGGGGAAGAAGGGCTTCCCGGTCCGAAGGCGTTT
>JAKLHU010000182.1 GCA_022709995.1 Verrucomicrobiota bacterium
GGCATCGCGGTAAAGCTCCTATGAAACCAAAGATTGGCTGATGTAAGTTTCTTAGCCTTTGATGCCGCGGCAAGCGCGGCGTAGCCAACTCCTATGAAACCCAAGACAGGATTCCGCCAGGGAAAGCGCGCAAGACGGGAAACCGTTGACGGCAAGAAGGGCGCGACGCCAGAGGTAGGTTTCTTTGCCCTTGAAGCCGCGGCAAGCGCGGCGGAGGCAACTCCTATGAAACCAAAGATTGGCTGATGTAAGTTCCTTAGCCTTTGATGCCGCGGCAAGCGCGATGTAGGCAACTTTTCGGACAGGCTCGGACCTGGACGCTTCCCGGCCCGCGCCGACTGGCGGCCTTCACCGCCCCGCCGCCCGAAAAAATCATCCCCAGGAGAATGCTTTTTGCCGTTGCGGGAAGCATATTATAAGCGAGAAGACGTCGTCATCCACACCGCCGCCACCCGCCGCCAAACTCCAGGAGACATTGCCATGTCCGACTCCCTGCATGACCTCCGCATCGTCAAGGAAAGCCGCCGCTCCTGCTTCTATGCCGACGAAGCCATCGCCTGGACCTTCACGGTGATGAACTTCACCCCGGTCAATCGAAAAAACTGCATTCTGGCCTTCTCCCTCGACGGCGCCCCGGCCGGCGAACGCATGTTTGACAAGCTCAGCACCCATAACGGCAAGATCACCTGGGAATGCCCGGCCTCGGCTCTTCGCACCGGCGCCCACCGCCTGACCGTACGATTGCGCGAGCCGGACGCCACCCTTCTGGAAAAAGACTTCCCGATCGCCATCGTGCCGCCTCTCGACCGCAACCGGCTGTCGACCTGGCATTGGCCCAGCACCGTCCTACGACGCCCTCGAGGCCGGGGTCGACACCGCCCTGCACGAACTCGACCTGCTCCGGAAACTCGGCTTCAACATGGCGAACTTCCGTGCCGGCTGGGCCATCCTCCACCCCGACCGCGCCGTCTTCCTCATCGAAGAAGCCATGCAACGCGGCATCTCCCTCGGCATCCTCGTCGAAAACTCCGACTCCGGCATCTTCCGGGCCGACCCCGGCACGCCGGATTCCGCCCGGCTGATCGGCCCGGACGGCCAGGTCACCGCCCTGGTCGACCCCTTCTCGACGTTTATGCGCCAGAAGGCCGAACGCCTCGTCGACCACCTCATGACCCTATTCGCGGAATTCCCCTCGGTCAACTCCATTTTCATGAACAGCGAAGTCGAAGACCGCCTGAAGCTGTGTTGCACCCCGGCCGCCAGACGCCGCCACGAAAAGGCCCTCGGCTTCCCGCTGAGCCGCCTGCGCACCCTGGACCGGAGCTTCCTGAACGGCACGGCCGAGCCGCCGGCATGCCAGCCCGGCGTCATCCCCGACGACGACCCGGACTACGCCTTCGCCCGCTACTACTTCGAACACGGCGACGGCTGGGCCCACGTCAACCGCATCATGGCGAAAGCCTGCCACCGCGTCCGCCCCGACCTCATCACCATCGCCGACCCCTTCCGGCTGGCGCCCGTGCCGAAGCGCTTCGCCGGCATGGACACCATCAGCAGCTGGACCTACACCAACCCGGACCCGAAATCGACCCTCTTCGTCGAAACCCTCGCCGCCGCCGCCCGGCGCCTCGGCAATGTCCCGCTGCCCAGCATCACGCTCTGGAACTACGCCGGCTCGCTCGTCCCCAGCGGCGCCGACCGTTTCGCCCGCGAACTGACCCTGCGCATGGGGCCCGACCGCTGGACCGAATGCGCCTGGATCAACTTGTCCCGCGGCGTCGGCGGCATCGGCAACTACTTCGGCAGCCCGCTGGAATTCTACCTGAGCAGCGGCGACGGCGGCGACCCGGTCATCTATTCGCCCAGCACCGAGCCGGCCATCGCGGCCTTCCACCGCGACATCGCCGAGCCGTTCGGCCCCCTCGCCCGCACAACCGCCAACGCACCCCGCCGGGCCGCCGTCCTCGACTGCTACGCCTCCCGAATCTATGGCGGCGCCCCCCGCAGCCACGCCCACTACACCAACTACCAAATCTACAATTTCTACGCCGTCATGAACATGGCCTGGATACACGCCGACGTCCTGTTCGAAGAGGACGTGCTCGAAGACCAGCTCGACAACTACCGCCTCCTCGCCCTGCCGTCATGCCCGGTCCTGACCGAGTCCGTCTACCGCAAAATCAAGGCCTTCGCCGAAAAAGGCGGCATCGTCATCGCCGACCAATGCCTGCAAGCCGACATCCCCAATGCCGTCATCTTCGACTTCGACTTCTCCTTCCGCCGCCGCGTCAACGCCAATGCCATGGCCAACGGCTGCGACTACAGCATCAAGGACGACGACAACGCCCGGCACATCGTCGACAAGTCACAACTCAAAGGCCTGCCGGCGCACCGCGACCAGGAAATCATGGAAACCTACGCCGCCGAACTGAGACAGCGGCTCGACGGCCGGTTCTCCCGCGCCTGCGACTGCTCCTCGCCGAAGATCCTCGGCAACCTCCGGCAGAGCGGCGACTTCTCCTACCTGTTTGCCGTCAACGACGCCCGCGCCTACGACGACCGCTCCGCCCCATACCAGGCCATGCTCGAAAAAGGCGTGCCGGCAACCGCCACCTTTACCATCACGGGCGACTGGCGGAAACCGGTCTTCCGCAACCTCGTCACCGGCCAGGCCGTCGCCGCCCGTCCGCTGACCAAAGGCACTTGGTCGTTCGACCTGACCCTGCCCGGCGGCGGCGGCGCCATTGTCGCCGTCGCGGAGACAACGATCGCCAAACCAACCGGCAAGGTCGAAGCCGGGCCCGCCGCCGTCGTCGTCCACGTGACCGCTCCCGGCAGCGCCGGCGCCAGGCCGGTCCAATTCAACTGGAATGGCCGGCGCGCCACCAGAATCCTCCAGAATGGCGCCGGGACCTTCTCCTTCCCCCTGGCGGCCTCGGAAGACACCCCGGACAAAATCACCCTGACCGACCTGATCTTCCCGGACCCGGCCTGAAAACGCCTCCCCGTCACCCCGCCGCCCCTCCGCCCCGCGCCGGCGGCGCCCCGGGCGGGAAGCCGGCCGGCAGGCCATCGACGTGACACGCCCACGTTTACACCAATGCCTATTTAGAGGCCGTCCGAAAAGCCTTTGTCGAAAGATTCATCCGCAGATGGCGCCAATTTTCAACGTCAAGGAGGTTACTGCCGATCATCACATCATGGGCATCGGCTACAAGTCCCGGAAGAAGCGCCAGACGCCAGACTGGGGACGGTTCGGAGGTCTCAAGTCATGGGAAAGATACTATTTCAGATGATACTGCACAAAAGCGCTGGCAAACGTTGTCATGGCCAGCTATTTTTTCCGCCGTCCGCAGAAATCAAGCCCACCCACCCAAAGGGGGATCCTCCACCCAATTGGTCGCGCGCGAGGAAGATGTCGTGGACAGCGGTCTCCATGCCGTCACGACAGCAAAACCTGCTGGTATCGCGGTTGGAATCCTATGAAACCAAAGGTTGGCTGATGTAAGTTTCAAGGCCCTTGATGCCGCGGCAAGCGCGGCGTAAACAACTTTTCGGACGGGCTCTATTTAATGCCGGAAGCGCCAAAGAGCTCCGGTCGATGACTTGCGCGCGGTCTCAACTCGGGTTATTGTATTAAGCGCGCGAAAAGCCGCTGCCGCTGTCAAATCGCAACGTCAACATGAGGATGATTTACGCATGGCCAGCATTCCCAGACCAGAATATCCGCGCCCGCAGTTCGTCCGCAAGGACTGGTTGAACCTCAATGGCGAATGGCAGTTTGAAATCGACACCGGCGACTCCGGACTCGCCCGCGGCCTGCGCGAACGCGAACTGAACAGCCGCATCAAAGTCCCGTTCTGCCCAGAGTCGAAATTGTCCGGCGTCGAATATCTCGATTTCATGGAAGCCGTCTGGTACCGGCGTGAAGTCATGATTCCCGACGACTGGCAGGACCGCCTGGTTCTCCTGCATTTCCAAGCCGTGGATTACGAAGCGACGGTCTGGGTGAATGGCCGCGAGGTCGGCCGCCATCGCGGCGGCTTCACCCCCTTCACCTGCGACCTCGGGCCGGCCAGCGAGCTGGGCGGCAAGGCCGTCATCGTCGTCCGCGCCCGCGATCCGCGCGACTGGCACAAGCCCGGCGGCAAGCAGTCCGTCATCTATGAAAACGCCGGGTGCCATTATCCGCGCACCACCGGCATCTGGCAGACGGTCTGGATGGAGCCGGCGCCGCTGACGCGCCTGCAACGGCCCCGCATCACGCCATGCCTGGAAAGCCGCCTGTTCCGACTGGAACAAGCCTTGGCCAATCCCCGCGCCGGCTGGACCATCACGGCGGTCCTGAGCGACGCCCAAGGCGAAATCTCGCGGGCGACCGCCGTCACCGGAACGGACTTCACGGCCATCCTGCAACTGCCCGTCCCCGAAGACCGCCTCCGCCTCTGGCAGCCCGGCGACGGCCAGCTCTATGACCTCGACATCGTCCTGGCCGACCCTGCCGGCGCCGTCGTCGACCACGCCGGCAGCTACGCCGGCATGCGCAGCGTCGCAATTGACGGCTACAAAATCCTGGTCAATGGCACGAGCGTCTTCCAACGACTCGTCCTCGACCAGGGCTACTACCCCGATGGACTGCTGACGGCGCCGTCGGACGAAATCCTGATGCGGGACATCTCCAAGGCCATGCAGGCCGGCTTCAACGGCGCCCGCCTGCACCAAAAGGTGTTTGAAGAGCGTTTCCTGTATCATGCCGACAGCCTCGGATATCTGGTCTGGGGCGAATTCGGCGACTGGGGCTTCCGCGACCGCGCCGGCCGAGTGCCCATCGCCGTCGTGGACGGCTTCCGCCATCAGCCCGGGGCGGCCCTCCTGTCCCAATGGCTGGAAGCGCTGAGCCGCGATTACTCGCACCCCTCCATCATCGGCTGGTGCCCCCTGAACGAGACGTCGCAACCGATCGAAGACTACATGACGGCCCTGGACGACGTCATGCGGGGACTTTTCCTGGCCACCAAGAATGCGGACACGACCCGGCCGGTCCTCGACACCTCGGGCTATTCCCACCGGGTGGCGGAGTCCGACGTCTACGACAGCCACGACTACACCCAGGACCCGGCCAAATTCACACTCCAGCATGCCGGCCTGGCGACCGACAACCCGTTTGTCAACGGCGAGGGCAAGGTCAGCCTGCCATATCGCGGCCAGCCGTATTTCGTCAGCGAATTCGGCGGCGCCTGGTGGAACCCCCAGGCGGCCGGAAATGAACCGTCCTGGGGCTACGGCGAACGACCCAAGAGCCTCGATGAATTCTACGCCCGCTTCAAGGGGCTCTGCGACGTGCTCCTGGACAACCCCAAGATGTTCGGCTACTGCTATACGCAGCTGACCGACGTGTTCCAGGAACAAAA
>JAKLHU010000183.1 GCA_022709995.1 Verrucomicrobiota bacterium
ACGCCTCCCGGCGGCCGGACAGCGCCGCCATCACCCGCAGCAGGACGGTTTCATCAAATTGGCGACTCAGGCGCACCAGGTGGCCGCCGCATTCCACGGCCACGCCGCTGTCGGAAGGCGGCTCCGGTTCCGGCGCCGCCGCCGTCGCCGGCTTCGGCAGCTGCAGGACCGCGAAGGACAAGGAGGCGTTATCCTGCTCGTCCAGCCGGCGCCGCCAATACCAGGCGCGGTGATAGTCCAGATGATGTTCCCGGCAGAATCGCCGCATGGACTGGCCGGAGGCGGGCTGACCGGACAGCGCCCCGCGCCAGAACTCTTTTTGCTTGCTCATGGCAGTCTCCCTGGTTGGTGGTTGAACTGCCAGTTAATTTAATCGGCATTCCCGGCCCCGTGGGAGGCGCAGAATGAGCGCTTACGGCTTAGGTGTTGTTCGTCATTGCCGCATATAAAAGCCGCGAAGGTGTCGCCTCTACGAGGCTGGCATCTTGGGGAGGGACCCGTCTACCCCAGGTTGCGATGCGCTGCGCGCATCTCCACCTGGGGTTACTTATGGTTTTGCCTCTCCGAGGCAGGCTCTTGAATTAACCAAATTCTGAATTTTTGCGTCCTTTCTGGCCCGAAACAACTTAACGCATATGGGCTTCCGGGACGTGCCCCTCAACCATCGACGTAATATATTGTTTGGCAAAAACTTGCGCCATCGTCAAGGGTGCGTCGTTTGCTGGGGGCTGCCTTCTGGCGGCCCCTCTTTTTTTTACCGTTCCGCGCGGTCGGAGATTGCCCCGCTGTCCGCCCAGGGTGACGGATCGCATGTCAACGGTCTGGTCGCCGCGGGACGGCTTGACAACCGGGCGTTGCCGTGGCAAAGTATTGTCCAGACTTTTTTTCCGGCCGGTGCGGCTTGGGCGGCGAGGCGAATCCTCCCGGCCGGTTGTCTGGCCGGGCTGGCGCGTGTTCAGGGTCCCTTGCAATTCAGGAGGACGGCTCATGGCATCTCAAGCGGCATTGCGGGCAGGGCGTGGTTGGCTGGCAGCGGCGGTGTTCGGCGTCTGTTTGTGCGCTCAAGGCGCCGTCATGACCAGAAAAGCCGGCCAGGAACTGCCCTTTGTGCTGACGGCGGCGCTACGTACGGCGGCACCGCCCGCGATCGACGGGCGCCTCGAAGACGCCTGCTGGCAGGAAACCGCCGTCGCCGAAGACTTTGTCTTGTTTGGCGGCAAGGGCTATGCCGTCGAAAAAACCGAGGCGCGTGTACTCTGGGACGCGACCAACCTCTATATCGGCATGCGCTGCTTTGACGCCAATCCGTCCCTTTTGAAAAAAAACGCGGTCGAACGCGACGGTCTGGTCTGCGGGGACGACTGCGTGGAAATCTTCCTGGCGCCGCCGCAGAATTCCGTGTTGGCGCGTTTTCCGGCTTCGCATCGCTATTTCCACCTCGCCGTCAATGCCGCCGGCGTGTGCTGGGACGAGATTGGCACGGAAGCGCCGACGGTCTGGAATGCGCGCTGGACGGCCCGCTCCTCCATCCATGACAATCGTTGGGAAGTGGAATTGTCCATCCCCTGGGCAGAATTGAAAAGCAAGCCGCGTCACCAGGACATCTGGGATGTCAACTTCAACCGCGGCCTGCCCCTGCGCGACAAGACCGCCGAATACAGCGGCTGGTCCATCACGTTCTCCGGCTTTCATGATCCGGAGTATTTCGGCAAAATGGTGTTTTTGGACCGCTGGCCCGTCGCCGGCAAGAAAACGATCGATGCCCAGATTGCGGCGGACATGGTGCGCAAATTGGAGTTGGAGCCGCCGTTGAGCCAAGCCGAGGCCGCCTTGAAAAGCGCCAAGGACAAATTGCAGCAGCTGGCCGGCAAGTCGGAACTGCGCCAGATTAAGGAAGCCGCCGCCGCCGTCAATGACCAGCTGGCACAGACCGCCGAACGCACGCAGGCCCTGGCCAAGGAAACCGCCGCGAGCCTGTTCGCACAGTGGGAAAAACACCGCGAGCTGTTTCGCCAGTACCAGAAGGACGCCGCGGCACTGCTGGCCAAGGCGGAATTCTACGGCGGGCTGACGATCGCCCAGTTGAGCGGGCAGGCGCCGATCTCGGAGTTCCGGGTTTTCCTGCTGCCGGCCATCACCAATGAGAAGCGCTTGCCGCACCAGCTGCCGCCGGACGCGCTGCCCGGGCCAACCATGACCTTGACGGCCTGCCCCGGCGAATATGAATCAGCCAGCTTCGGCGTCTTCGCCCTGCAAAATCTGAACGGGATTAAAGTGTCCGCCAGCGACTTGACTGGCCCGGCCGGCACCGTGCCGGCCAGTGCCCTCGACCTGCGCGTCGTCAAGGTCTGGTACCAGGCCGGCCGCAATGTCGGGTTCCAGAATCTGAAGCTCCTCACCCCGGAGCTGCTGCTCAAGGACGACAGTCTGGTGCAGATTGACGAGAAGCGCCAAGTCAACATCCTCAAGATGGACCGGGACGCGATGCGCGACGCCGAGGTTCTGCAGCCGTTTGCCGTGGCCGCCAACACCTTCAAGCAATGCTGGGTGACGGTCCAGGTCCCGGCGGACGCCAAGGCCGGCGTCTACCGCGGAACCATCACCGTCGCCCCGGAAGCCGGCGCGGCGTTTGCCCAGCCGGTGGAATTGACCGTGCTGCCCTTCACGCTGGAGGAACCGAAGATCATCTGTTCCATTTATTATCGCGGCCGTCTCAGCAAAGAGGCTCCGGTCTGCAATTCCGAGCGCAAGACGGAAGAACAGCTGTTGGCTGAATTGAAGGACATGGTCGCGCATGGGGTGACCAATCCGACGGTCTATCAGCAGCCGGGGCCGGACCTTGAACGCTATTTCCAGCTGCGCCAGGAAGCCGGCATGCGCGGCGGTCCGCTGCTGACCCTGGGCGGGAGCAGCAGCAGCGCCGTCGACAGCACGATCGCCCTGGCCCGTAAGTACGGCTTCACGGATGTCTACTTCTACGGCCAGGATGAGCGCTCCGGCGACGAACTGCGGGCCCAGCGCGCCTGGTATGACCGCATTCATGCCGCCGGCGGCAAGGTGTTCGTCGCCGGCTACAAGGATTCCTACGAAATCATGGGCGATGTGCTCGATCTGCCGATTTTCGCCGGCCGGCCGGATGTCGCCATGGGCGAGGCCTATCATGCCACCGGCCACTTGATCGGCAGCTATGCCAACCCCCAGGGCGGCGTGGAGGAACCGGAGACCTACCGGCGCAATTTCGGCCTGGGGCTGTGGAAGGCCGGCTACGACTGCGCCTGCACCTACGCGTATCAGCATTCCTTCGGCCATTCCTGGGATGACTACGACAACGTGAAGTACCGTGACCATGAAATGGCTTATCCGACTGTCAACGGCGTCATCCCCACTCTGCAGTGGGAAGGCTACCGCGAAGGCTATGACGACTTGCGCTATCTGGCCACGTTGGAGAACCTGGCGGCCAAGCACCAGCGCCAGCCCGGCAAGGCCGGCGAGCTGGCCCGCGCCGTGCAGCTCTGGATACGCCGCCTGGATCCGGCCGTCACGCCCCCGGATGAAATCAGGGCCGGCCTGGTCGAGCGCATCCTGGCTTTGCGACAGGCCGTCGCGGCGCCATAAGCCCAGGGCTTGCGGCGCCAGCGTTACGTGGATCTTTTCTCGAGGCTCGCCAAGGGTGAATGTCGCAGCCGAGGCCGGCGGTCGCGACCTGCGCATTCGTTTTGCGATCAGCGCCGGTCCTGCATGATGCGGATGATGTTGGCTGACAGCATCGGCGTCAGTTCGTTGTCCGGCAGGGGCATCGACAAGAAGGCCGACAGCTCGTAGGACTGGTTGTGGGCGTCGGTGTCCGAGCCGAAAATGAACCGGTCGATGCCGAGTTTGGCGAAAGCCAGGTGCCATGGCCGGTCCGAGCAGAACGTGCCGCAGAATTCCAGATAGACATTCGGAAATTGGAGCGCCAGCGCCTCGGCCTCCAGGCGTCCGGGCGTGCCGCCGCCGGAATGGCCGAGGATGAATTTGACGTTGGGATAGCCGGGCACGACCGATGTCAGCATGGCCGGAGAGCAGTACTTGTCGTCCCAGGTGTGGATCAGAACCGGCAGATGATGCTTCTCGGCGTACGTCCAGACCGGCTTGAACCGGTCGGAATCACTCTTGATCTGCCAGTAGCTGGGCAGAATCTTGAAGCCGACGAAATAGTCGCGCCGGAAAAAATCGTCGAGAACAGCGTCATTGATATCGTTGGCATAGAGCGGGTTGTAGACGAAATATCCTTGGAAGCGCCCTGGATGGCGGGCGGCGAGGAGTTCGGCGCGGCGGTTTTCGGCGAGGATGTCCCCGAACAGGGCCTTGGCGTCCGAGATGAAGACTTTTTCGACGCCGTACTGGTCCATGCGCTGGACCAGGATGTCCATGATTTCCGGGGTGTCGGGCGCCGCCAGGACCCAGCCCCGGGCATGCGGGCCGTTGTGGCCGTGCGCATCGTAGATGGTGACGTTTTCCAGTCGCCGGCCGGCTTTGAATGCCTTCCAGAGCGGCTTCTTTTCCAGAAGCGGGTGCTCCGGCGCCAGTTTTCCGGCGAGCGGCTGGACTTTCAGGAGCTTCTCCAGATTGCCATGCGCGACGAGTTCGCGCTCGGCGGGTGAAATCCGCGCCTGGGCGAGGGCGCCGATGGCGGCGCCGTAATGCGACCGATAGCCGATGCCGAACAGCAGCCGCTCAATGCCGAAATGGTCGCGGACCAGTTCGATCGTGTCCCGCATGTGCAACCAGGAAATGTCGAGGTAGACGTTGCGGCAGCGCCACATCAGGTCAAGCACATTGGTGAATCCGCCCCACATCTGCTGGCAGATGACGACGCGGATGGAGGGGTACCGGGTCGCCAGCTCCTCCAGGTCCCGGAAGCTGTTCTCCGTGCCGCTGAAGCGGGAGTCGAAAAGAAACACCGGTTCAAACTCGGCCAGCTCCGCCAAGACCCGTTCGATCTGCCGGATCGGAAAACGGCAGACGTCCGGGCAAAGACGGAAAACGCGCTGCCCGGCGGAGGCCTGCTGCCGCAGCCAGGCGACGACGCCGGTTTCAAAGGTGTTCGACGGGGTGATGACAAAGGCCGGAAAAAGGCGGTCGCGGCAGGGTGCAATGGCCTTCAGCAAGGCCTGGTTGCCGAGATAGGGCGAGGCGTCGCGCGCTTCCACGGAATAGACGATGGCGCGGTCAATGCCGAGATAGTCAAGGTGCTCCAGGAGGCTGGCGGCCGTGGGGAACTCCGGCACGGCGTAGGCGCCTTTGCCGATCATGGTGCTGACGGCGAAATACTGCATGGGCTTCTCCTTGCTGACGATGGCGAACGCGTTGCGTGCCGGGCGGCGGGGCGATTTTCCCCAGACCGGGTGCAGTGGTC
>JAKLHU010000184.1 GCA_022709995.1 Verrucomicrobiota bacterium
GAAGGCTGACGAGCAGCTCGACAAGAGCAACGCATCCGACAAGCGCCGTGACGAGATTTCCTCGGAGATGAGCGCGCTCATCATCGATGCCGAGGACGCCTGTCCGTAGGCGCTGCCGGTTGCGCGTCACCGCCTGGCCAGCAGGGGCAGCGCCATCAAAGTCGCGGCAAAAATCACCAGCACGACCGATCCGGCCCAGGCCCGGGCCGGGCGTTTGGCGGCCGTCTGCAGGAGAGCGCGGATGTGCCAGGGCGCACCCACCGCGAACAGCCCCAGCACCCCCAGCGCCAGACAGACCACCGAATACCAGGGCCGCCAGGGGATGTCGTGCACAAATGCGCCATAGACCAGGACATTGGCGCACAAAATAAAAAAACCGCCGGCGGCCCGAGCGAGCAGGAAGTCAAGAAAAAACCAGGACAGCACGGCTACGACCGGCACCAGCAGCCAGACATAGGAGTGGAAGCGGGCCAGGTCGCCTTCCAGCATGACGCAGGCATGATGCGCCGACCAGACCAGGCAGACCACCCCCAGAACCATGCCGGCCGGCCGCGAACGCAGGCTCGCCAAACTGCCGGGAAGATGACGCGCCAACCGGCAACTCACCCACCAGGCCAAAGCGACGCACAACAGGCCAAGCACGACCGACAACAACGGAAAATAAACACTTTCGTGCCGCCCGCAATGACCAGCCACTTCCGCAAAAAATGATGCTACCATGAAGATTCTTTATCGCTTGGAGTACAATCCGCCGCGCCGCCGGCCGGGCGTCATTTGCCGCCGATAATCCAGTCCGCCTCAAACCAAGTGATGTTCTGCTCCGCCCGCAAGTCAGAGCCGTTCAGGGCCCGCACCACTCCCTCCAGCTCCTTGAAGGCCCAAAGCAGACGCATGTACGCATCTTCGTCCGGATCAACGGCCACCCGCGCTCCGCGCCGGCGCTCCGCCTGGGTGACCTCCAGAATGCGGGCCTTTTCGCGGAACAGCAGCAGAAAAACCAACAGCTTGCGGGGCAGTTTCCGCATCTCCGCCAAAAAAGCATGCAGGCGGTAGACGGAAAAATTCTCCCTTCCCTCGAGGGTCTTCATGGCGGCCAAGGCTTGCTTGCACTCCTCGTGGAAGGCGATCACTCCGACCAGGTTCAGTTCAAAGACCTGCTGTTCGGCATTGTATTCGCAAGCCCAGTCGGGGAAGATGCCGTCAGCGGAGAACCGGAACGTCACGGTGGCGCTTTCCAAGGCGGTGTGGTTGCGGACAAAATGATTCGTCAACGTCTCGGTAAATTCGAGGGACCGGCGCAGGCCGCGGTCCAAGGCGGCGGCGGTCGCCGCCGTCGGATTCCGCCGATATGCCGCCGCTAGCTTTTCCAGTTGCAACCAAGACATGAGAACATCCCTCTGCGACACTCGCCTTGCGGCGGAAGCGGCCATGACCTGCATAACGAATTGCTTTCTAATATAAAGCCCGTTGGCGGCTTTTACAATCACGGGTCGAGAAACTCCGGCCGGCCGCGCAATCGGTCAGCCATTGAACATTGAGCCATGGAGCAACGCTATTTAAAGTGGCACGGGAGAGGTAGCACGGGAGAGATGACACGGGCTGGAAGCCCGTGTCACCTCGAAGCCCATCTCCAACCGCGACCGCTCGCCTAAACCAGCAAGCGGAGACATTGCCGGAAACGATTTTTATCAGGTCCCGGCGCTTGCATTATCTGCCTTGCGGCAATATGATTTTAATTTATACCAAACGACGCTTGCGTCACCACGGCTGCCCTTCGCCACACTCTCGACGCCATCACCACTGCAGGATCTCCCCATGCCAACTTTTTTGACCCGACTGCCGCTTCTCCGCCTGGGCCTCCTGGTCGCCATGCTGACCGCTGTCTTCGCCACGGCCCAGTACACCACCGCCAAAACCGACGCCGACCAGGACGGCCTCCCCGATGAACAGGAAAAATTCTGGGGGACCGACCCGGCGACGCCTGACCTGCCGGCCGTCATCTACACATTTCCGGAACGCAGCGCCGCCGAACTGGCCAAGCCCGGCTACGACCCCGCCCTCGACCCGCGGGAGCTGGCCGTCACGCACGTCGCCGAGGACCGTTATCTCTGGAGAGCCGCCTTCGCCGCCGACATCACTCCGGCCCAGTTCGTTTTCCATCTCTATCTCGATTCGGACGGCAACCCGGCCACCGGACGCCAGGGCGGCGGGCCGACCGGGGGCACCGACCACATGATCTCCACCGCCGCCGGCATCCCCCGCCTGCAAGTCTATCCGCCGGACGGCGGCGCCCCCGCCCCGGGACTGACGCCCTACCATTACGCCGAGGGCAAATACCTCTACCTGCTGACCGATTTGACGATGCCCGCCCCGGGCAATCTGGAAGCAGCCACCCTTTACGTCCTCTGCCATGGCATCAACGCCCCGGACGGCAAGGCCTCGGCCATGAACACCAGCAGCGGAGGCAAACGCTTCGGCGTCGGCCCGGTCGCCCAACGCCCCGGCGCCAAGGTCACCCGCCTGACCGACCGCCAGGCCATGGAGGGCTTCGACCGTTCCTATGGCATCGACATGATCCGCGCACAGCTCTTCGGAAACAACGGCGTCGTCTTCGCGGCCTACGACCAGCTCAAGCTGGACGGCTTTGAAGTCAACCTGTTCACTCAGGCCCATTTCGGCCACCTGAAATCCACCCGCCATCTCGGCCGGGCCGCCACCGCCGCCCCCAGGGGCCGCTTCCATCCCGGCTTCCTGATCTTCGACCACAATGACGGCAGCCGCCTGGCCATGACCATCAATGGCGACATCAAGGGCTTCGCGCCCATTGACGTCAACAACAACCGCTACTGGGTCTACTGGCTGCGGGACGCCATCGACTTCCAGGGCGGCGAAAACGTGGAGCTGCTCGCCTGCGGCGCCGGCCCCCACCCGGTCGCCGGAATCGTCTTCTTCCCCCAGCCGCCGCCGCGCCGCGACCTGCCCTACAACATCCATCACCTCACCACCTTCTGCCCACCTGAGACCGCCGGCGAAATCACCCTGTCCTGGATCACCGAAATGCCCAGCCCGACCCGCCTCGAATACGGCTTGGGCCAGGAACTGACCAGCACGGCCGAAGACGCCCGCGTCAACACCGTCCACCGCGCCGTCCTCACCGGCCTGGACCCCGACCGCGAGTATTCCGCCCGCGCCGTCGGCCGCAAGCCGGACGGGACGACGTACGCGACCGCCCCCTTCACCTTCCGGCCCCGGGCGACGCCACCCCCGGCCGCCGCCATCGCCGCCGGACGGCTCCCGGTCACCGTCCGCAATCCGCACCCGTTCGCGGTCAGCGGCCACCTGGTCACCAACGGCTTCCCCTTCCCGCCGGGCGCCATCGCCCATTCCAGGCAGGTCCGCCTGCTGGCCAAGGACCAGGAGATTCCCGCCCAGGTCAAAACCACGGCCTGGTGGCCGGACGGCTCCATCAAATGGATCCTGGTCCCCTTCCTCACCGGCGACATCGCCGCCGCCGGCAGCGCCGAATACACCCTCGAATACGGCGCCAACGTCAGCCGCCAGCCGGATGGCGCGCCGCTCGCCAGCCTCGTCGACGGCCTCCCCGCCGTTGCCAACGCCGCCCCGGTCGCCTTCAACCCGGCCGGCGAGCTGGTCACGCCCCGGCAACAACCGTGCCGACTCGACATCCGGCTGCCGGACAGCGGCCGGCTCGGCCAGCCCGGAACGGCCGTCTTCACCCTGGAAGACAACGGCCCGGTCCGCGCCGTCATCAAAGCCACCCGCCAATTCGCCACCCCGGACGGCGAACCGGCCTTCCTCCTGGAAACGCGCTACACCGTCTGGAAAAACAGCCCGGCGGTCAAAATCCAGCAGACCGTCATCGTCCAAGGCAAGCAAACCCACGCCCTGCTGGAAGACATGACCTTGACGATCCCGGCCGCCAACCCGGCCGCCGCTTGGACGGCCGCGACCGAAAACGGCGATGCCGTGCCCATCACCAAGGACGGACTGCACCAGCTTTTCGACCACGAATACCTCGCCGCCGGCCAGCCCGTCAAGGGACGTCTGACCGGCGCCGCCGTGACGGACGGCCAACTGGTCAGCCTCCGCCATTTCTGGCAGAACTACCCCAAGGCCTTCCGCGTTGACGGCGGCGCCCTGCAGCTCGCCCTCTGCCCCGACTTCGAGGCCGGCCGCTATGACGCCTTCCCGTTCGAAAAAGAAGGCCACCACCTGTACTTCTACCTGCTCGGCGGCGTCTACAAATTCAAGGCCGGCATGGCCAAGACCGATGACATCCTGCTCGCCTGGGGCGTCGCCGCCGAGGCCGCCGACCATCTGGCCCGCCTGCACCAGCGCCCCCTCCTGGCCGTCGCCCCGCCCGCGTGGTACTGCGACAGCACGGCCTTCTATCCCCTGGCCAAGCGCAACCCCGAACAATTCAAGTACTACGAGGAGACCATCGACCGCAAAATCGCCGCCTATGCCGCCGCCCGCGAAAAACAGCGCGACTACGGCCTGATGAATTTCGGCGACTGGTACGGCGAACGCGGCGCCAACTGGGGCAACAGCGAGTACGACACCCAGTCCGCCCTGCTCCTCCAATTCGCCCGCTCCGGCAACGAGGACGCCTTTTTTCTGGCTGACGACATGGAGAAGCACAACCGCGACGTGGACACGGTCCACTGGTCCGGTCCAAACGCCCCCCTTTCCCCCGGCGCCGCCATGGTCCACCAGATGGGCCACGTCGGCGGCTACTACACCGAGACCGTCCCCGGCACCCTGGGCATCCCCCGGGCCGGCGCCTCCGTCAGCCATTCCTGGAACGAAGGCCATTTCTACCATTATTTCCTGACGGGCGACGTGCGCTCGCGCGACACCGCCCTGGCCATCGCCGACAATTACATCCAGACCGACCTGCGGCAGCCGTACCACTTCACCAGCTGCCGCGTCCCGGGCTGGCATCTGATCATCAACGCCGCCACCCTGGCGGCGACCGGGAACCCCTATTACCTGAATGCGTCCCGCGTGATCATCGACCGCGTCCTCGAACTGCAGGACAAGACCCCCTTCCCGGTGCCAGAGTACCAGCGGGAAGCCGGCCGGCGCACCCACCAGCTCGGCGGCTGGTCGCGCATGATGGTGCCGGGGCACTGCCATTGCGAACCGCGCCACCGCGGCAACGCCAACTTCATGGTCGCCGTCCTCCTCTCCGGCATGAAATACTACCATGACGTCACCGCCGACCCGAAAGTCAAGGACGCCATCATCGCGGGCGCCAAATACCTGATGGAGGAATGTTACTCCGAAGAAGCCCGCGGCTTCCGCTACACGTCCTGCCCGAACATGCGCTTTACCCGCGGCACCTC
>JAKLHU010000185.1 GCA_022709995.1 Verrucomicrobiota bacterium
GACGGCTCCGAGGCCGACGTCACGGCCCGCACCGTCTTCACCGTGGCGCCGCCGGGCGCCGCCGTAGTCACCGCCGACGGCGTCGTCACCTTGGCCGGCGGCCTGGCGGCCGGCACTCAGGTCGTGGTCACCGGCGCCTATACGGAACTGGGCACGACGAAGACGGGCACGGCGACCTTGCGCGTGAAGGCGGCGACGTTCATCGGCCTCAGCATCGACCCGCCGAAGATTTCCCTGGCCCGCGGCCAGAGCGTGACGGCGCGTGTGTTCGCGCATTTCGCCAATGCCCTGGTCGAGGACGTCAGCACGGCCGCGGCTCTCGTCTGGACCATGAGCCCGGCCGGCGCCCTGGCGCAGTCCGGGCGGGTGTTCACCGTGCCCGCCAAAGCCCAGTACGGCGGCGTCGAGGTGACGGCGCGTCTGGTGCGCGACGGCGACGAACGGCAGGTTGTCATGCGCCTGCACATCCGCCAGGAAGGGTCCATGGTCAATCCCGGCGACTTCGACGAAAGCCTGCTCGTCGACTTCAACGACTTGAGCTATTTCATCGGCCATTATGGCGAGACGAGCGCGTCGCCGCGCTGGGATTCGCGCTGCGATTTCGACGGTAACAACGTCATCGACCTGGCCGACGCCGGTAGTTTCGTCGGCCGCTACGGAACCAGCTACGCCCCGACCCGCGCCGGAATCGGCGAGGCCGCGGCGGTGGCGTCGACCCGGGGCGATCCGGGCCAGGCCCGCGTCTGGCTGGCCGGGCCGACCGCGCCGGTCCAGGTCGGCGAGGTCTTTGAACTCCTGGTCTATGCCCAGGAGAACGACCCCCTGGCGCATGGCTTCCGCGGCGGGCCGCTGACCGTCCTGTTTGACCCGGAACGGGTGGCCTACGCCGGCGACTTCGCGCCGGCGGAGGTTCTGGAATCGCCGTATCTGCTCTTCCAGGAGGGCCGTCTGCTGGACGACCGCATCGAGGAATTGTGCGGCATGACCGTGTTGGACGGCTATGGCGACGGCGAGCCGGTGCTGTACGCCCGGCTGACCTTCACCGCCCGGCAGGCCGGGGACCTGAATTTCTCCCTGGCGCCGTCGTCCTCCGGCCTGATTCTGACGCCACCGGCCGGGAAGCTGACGTTGACCGCGACCGATTTCGTCGGCCTGACCCTGCGGGCCGAGCCGGTGCTTGACCCGAATGACGCCGTGCACATGTATGCCGGCCTGGCCGCCGGCTGGAACCTGGTCGGCATTCCGCTGACGCCGCGCTTGCAAAATGCCTGGACCGACCGTAACGGCAACCCGTTGTCAGGGCTGAAGTTCTTCCGCTACGACCAGGTCGCCAAGACGTATGTACCGATGGCGGGCGAAGCGCTGGAGGCCGGCCTGGCGTACTGGCTGTTGCTGGATGCCCAGCCGGCGAACGGCGTTGTCTTGCACGGCGCCATCCCCTGCGCGGTCAACGCCCCGGGACCGGGGTGGAGCTTGTATGGCCACACTCAGAGTGACGGCGGCGGCTGCCGTGGCGGCGACCAAGTCCGGCATTTCTTCCGCTGGAACAGCCAAAACGGCCAGTTCGATCATTGCGACAGCGCCGGGCTGGCCTTGGGCGAAGGGGCCTGGCACTACCAGGAAGAATAGCCCCGATAACGCCGCCCGGGCCCCGGCGCCGGGTGGCGAGACGGTGTCATGGAACGAAATGACGAAGGAATCTTGACATAGGTGCAGCCATGAAAAAAGCGGCAATCATCTTGCTTCCGCTGTTGATGGTGATGATCGGCTGGCCGGCCAGAGCCGTCGACGCCGAGCCTACTTCCTACTTGGGCAACGCGAGCGACCACGTCGTCCTCAGCAGCGGGCTGGGAGCTTTGTCGTCCTTCGCGGATGTCGCCTTGGACTGGCAGCAGAACAGCCACGTCGTCTGGCGCTCCGGCCGCGACATCTACTACGCCAAGAGCGATGCGGCCGGCAATTGGCTCCTGCGGGAGAATGCCGTCCCGGTGCCCTACCGGAAAGTCGCGACGCTGAACACGGCGACGTTCGTGCCGGCGATCGCCGTTGACAGCCATGGCGCCGCCCATATCGTCGCCGCCAATGGCATCGCCGCCATCTTCTACCTCAAAATCGCTGCGGACGGCGCCGAACTGGTCCGGGAGGCCTTGACCTTCAAGGTGAACTTGAACTGGGTCTACTTCCAGGGGGCGGACATCGCCATCGACCCGAAGACAGACCTGCCGGTCGTCGGCGCCATGTGCGTCGTGGAGACGTCGACCACGATTTCCGGCTATCCGATGACCAAGCACCAGGAGCGCATCTACGGGCTGCGCCTGCACGGCAATGGCGAGATTGCCACCAGGGTCTTTTTCGCGGCCAGCGGCTGGTCGATCGGGTGCCCGCCGTATGTGTTCGGGCATCCGGCGATCGCGGTCGACAATTACGGCGTCATCCACGCGGTGTGGAAGACCCGCGTGCTGGTCGGCAGCGAGGAGGAGGACACCAGCAGCGTGAACTACGTCGCCGGCGGCGCCCTCGGCATCGTCAGCACCAACACCGCCCCGGACCCCAATGGCAGCCTGGCCGAGAAATTCAAGGCCACGAACCGCCACGGCGTGTCGTATAAGGTCGGCGACATCATGATCGAATACGCCCGTTCCGACAAGGTCAGCCAGGGCCTGGCCAATCTATTCAAGTTCGGTGGCGTCTACATCAACACGCCGGGCGATATCGAGAAGGGGACCTACGCGCCGGTGCCGCGCATCGTCTGCGACGACGAGGACCGCGTCCATGTCGCCTGGAACGGCATGAACGGCGACCGGCCCGCCATCCTCTATTCGCGGGTCTGGCTGGACCCGGAGGAAGAGCTGGGCGGCACTGTCGCCGAGCTGATGAAGATGGGCGTCATCGAACAGCGCAGCGTCCAAATCAACAGCCCCCTGGCCGAGGTCGAGGAGGAACAATGCGATCTGGCCGTCGGCGACAACGCCGTCCATTTCGTCTGGATTGACGGTCGCAACTCCAAGGCCGGCAGCCAAGTCTTCCACGGCGCCGTCAGCCTGCTCTCCGGCGTCGTGCAGAATTCGCAGGAATACGCGATTTCCGGCCGGCGCGACAACCCGCTGACCCTGCCGCGCATCGCGTTCCGCTCCGACCGCGTCTTCAAGCAGTGGACTGGCTATGACGGCGATCATGCGCCCGGAGTCCTTGACATGTTCGTGGCCACCGAGGCCGAGACCGCCGTCAATCTATATCCGCAGCAGGAAATCCGGGTGACGGCGACCTACGAGCCCTGGCCGCACGGCGAGCCGTCCCCTCCCGACCCGGAAATCGTCCTCAACGGGAAGCCGGACGGACTCGCCTACGAGCGCGTGTTCATCGCGGCCGACGACGGCCGCGGCCAGTACACGGTCGTCTGGCAGGAGGCCTTCCCCGGCCGCGACGTGTATGACATCTGCCTGCATCGCCGGCGCTACTGGGCCCGGACTTACGGCCTGCTGCCGGAAACGGACCGGCCGAACCGGCTCTGGGACGGCGACGACGCCAAGGCCGCCCTGGGCGAGGCCAACCGCACCCAGGGCACCGTCGTCAATCTGCCGGTCGCGGTCCGGCCCGTCTACGCCGACCTGGTCCGCGAAAGCAATTACCACGAAGCCCAGGGCTTTGTCGCCGATGGCGTGACGCCGTTCGTCATCCGGGTCGACCTGCCGGTCGGCGAGTACTATCTCCGGCTGCAGCCGGCGCCGGAGACCGGTGGCGCCAGCGTCGCCCATTTCATTGAGAGTGAACGCCTGTTCCGGTTCTACTTCAGCCCCGAGAACCCCGACTGGTGCGCCTTCGAGCCGGTCAACGCCATCAATTCGTTCACCGTTCGGTCCGAACACGCGGGTCTGGCGCCGAAGGAGACCATCTTCCTGGTCAAGGGCTTTGACTGGACGACGGCGGCCGCGTCCTGGCCGACGGACAAGGCGGACCTGTCCCTGCAGTTGAAACTGTGGAAAAAGCCGGTCAACACCGACCAGGGGCTGGACCTGACGAAGGACGAGCCGTTCGCCATCATCCCCTTTGGCGTCTGCCGGCCGCCGGTGGTCCTGCTGCATGGCTTCAACAACGCCGGCTCGGGCTGGACCGCGGCGTTCATGAAGCCGCTGGAAGACCTTCTCGGCAAGGACATGGTGTTCACCATCGACTATGCCCAGAGCATGACCCCCCAGGGACCGTGGGCCACCTGGGAGAAATATCTCGAGGACGCCGTCAACACCGCCATTAAACGACTGCGCGCCAAAGTCGGCAAAGACATCATCGACGAACGCCTGGAATACAAGCTGATCCGCGACGAGGGCGCGGCCATGAAGAAAGAGCTTGACGACCTCAAAAAGACGGTGGACGAGGGCAAGAGCCTGCTGCGGGCGTTGGGACTGCTGGACGGCGAGGACGAAGACGAGGAGACGGACTGGCTCGACTGGGCCAAGACTGTCCTGTATTGGGAAAAAGCCGCCAACGCGGTCGACGACCTGGCCACTCTCGAAAAGGAAGTCGCCTTGAACCTGTACGCGACCGAGCAGCTCCTGCGGCATCGCGACGGCTGGGCGTTCACGCGCTATGACGTCATCGGCCACTGCCAAGGCGCCATCCTGCTCCGCATGCTCGCCACCAATGCGACCGATGTCCCCGTCCCCTTGCGCTTCCTGCAAAACGCCAATTTCGGCCGCGGCCGCTTTCGGTCGCTGACCGCGATCGGCGCGCCGTTCCGCGGCTCCCGGCTCACGCAGTACTACCGCCATTACTACGACCACGTCGTGGCCATGCTGACCGAACTGGCCGAGAACAGCGAATACCAGCTGGCCATGACGTCGCTGGCGCAGAACCTCGGCGCCGGCCTGGGACTGCTCTACTATGCCGACCGCCACGGCTACCTGGAACCGAAATTCGACGCCTGCAACGGCGAAGTGACGACCCTCGGCGCGAAATACCCAGTGCACCCGTCCGCACAATTCCATTATGTGAGCACGGTCATCGACCACGACGCCAAGATCCCGTGGATGTTCTTCGCCAGCATCGGCCTGGCCAAGGGCGTGCAACAGCCCGGCTTCAATCTGTTTGAACTGACGTATCCGCCGTATGGCGCGACCAACCGGTTCAGCGACGGCGTCGTCGAGGTCGTCACCATGGCGACCGGCGATTTCGACGAGGACGGCCTGCTGGACGCCATCCTGTCGATCGACGTGCCGGTCATCGATCTGGTCTTCATGCGCCAGAACCCGGACCACACCTTCA
>JAKLHU010000186.1 GCA_022709995.1 Verrucomicrobiota bacterium
GCACCGGCAACCTGGCCACCGCCTGCTCCTTCAGCAGCACGCCGTTGACATAGAGACGGTACGGATTGTCACAGATGCACAAGCACGACTGGGTGTCGCCGGGCGGGCAGTAGATAAATGCCTCGGCCGCATAGGTGCCCAAGTCCTGCTTGACGCTGATTGTCGGCGAAAACGACACCCAGGTGGCTTCCGCCGTCTGCTTGAACTTCCCGACGGCGTAGATTTTCTCTGCCGAAAAGCTCTCCGGAAGGCGGGGAACGCTGGTATCCGCCTCCAGGGCCCCGAAGGTATAATCCGGCTCCCGGACGAAGTCGGGCTTGCTCCAAGTGAAGCGGCGGGCGGGCGCATTGTCCCCCGCGGCGTCGGCGTCCGTCAACTCCGGCCACTCCCGGACCTGCCAGTTGTCAGGATATAGGCGATAATCAAGGCGCTCCTTGAACACGTCCCCGGCCGCCGCCCGCAGGCCGGTGCTGGCATAACAGAGGGCGCGGTGGCACAGCCACTCTTCGTCCGTCCACAGGGCGGCCTCCTCATCCAGTTCCAGTTGCAGCCAGAGGCCCTTGAAGGCCTGCCGGAGGTTGGCCAAGGGTGTATTCTCATAATGGACATGCACCGCGACGTGGTTGGTTCCAATCTCCAGCATGTGGCTGACGTCGACCAGCTGCGCATACGCCCCGGTGCCCGGCCCCGGGTGCGGCACCGGCCCGGAAAGACAGCGCCGGCCGTTGATGTAAGCTTGAAAATGACAGTGCGAAGCGATCCACAGCTCCGCCGTCCCGGGCATCTCGCTCAAAGTGAGCACGCGTCGGAAAAAGACGTGGTCCGTGTCGTCCTGGCTGGAGTTGGTCAGCCATATCCATTTACCGCAGATCTGCTTGGGAAGCATGGTGTTCTGTCTCATGTTCGCACCTTCTCTCTGGATGGGATATGGCGGTTGCTTTCAGCACGGACAAAACCAATCACTCACCTCGGCCACCCGCCCGGAACCGACATGGCCCGCGCCGGTGCAATATCAACCTCGCATCCGTCACCGCCGCCGGGCGGCGCCGGCGAGCATTTCCTAGCCCCTTTCGGTCTGAACCCAAGCCGACTCTGGACCGGCGCCATCCTGCTGGCCGGCATCACCGTTGAAAATCGAAATTGGCCTCGAACAATTCAATCAGCCGGTTGCACATGGCTTCTTCGTTTGGTCCATTGACGGTCACTTGCACCGTATCGCCGCAGGTCAACGCCAGGCCAAGCAAAGCAAGAACGCTGCCGGGATGCGCCGCCGTCCCGTCCGGTCCCTTGATCTCAATTTTGCCATCATAACCCTGCGAGGCTTTGGCAATTACCCCCGAAGGCCGGCAGTGGATGCCATAAGCATTCCGAACTGTCGTCTGCTTTGTGACCATTATCAAACTCTCCTGTCTCCCGAACGCCACGCCGTCTGTTCTGCCACCGGCCCGGCTCGCCGGCTATACTTCTTTTCCTCCAGAACCGCGAGGACACCGCCGGGGATTGCGTCTGCCTCCCGTCGGCGGGCGGCTCCTGCTGCGGGCGGACGGCTAACCGGCCGCCCGCGACCGGCGCCATCGCCCCCTCTCTTACTGTTCAAGGATGGTCGCGGCCAGCACCCGCCGGTCCAGCGGCCCCAGCAGACATTCAATGGCCGCCAAGGCGGATTTTCGGATCGCCGCCTCCCGGTCATGCAAAAGCGACAGCAGGAACGGCCGGGCGACCTGGTCGCCGCGCTGGCCCAAGAGGCGGATGATCGTCTGCCGCAGCTCCATCCCGGCCTGGGTTTGGCCGCCATCGCCCTCCTGCAGATAGAAGGAAATCACCTTCTCGGTCACGGAACTGCCGACGTAGCCCTGCATGAGAATGCCGGCCACCGTCTCCCGCATCACCTTGCTGTCGGAAGTCATCAGGCCAAGAAGATACGGCACGCTGTCCTCGTCCTCCTCCATGTTGTCCTGGAGCGCCATCAGCGACGACACGCTGTCCGGTTCGGCCTTGAACAACTCGGCGATGGCGATGGCGGCGTCATCTTCCGACCGGCAGTTGCGGGCCAGCAGCGACAGGCAGCCGCGGGCGACGGCGGCCCGCGATTTGGCCGTGCCCTTCAGGGCCTTGGCCAGGGCCGGCGCCACGCCGGCGTGACCAAGCCTGGCCAGAGCCGCCCACAACATCGGCGCGTCGGCCGGGTCCGCCTTCGCCAGCGCGCCGGCCACCAGGCCGGGGATGTCGGGATGGCAGCAGGGGTCGTCAAAATCCCCCAGCGCCGCCGCCAGCAAGGCCCGGCGGCGGCCGCCCGCCCGCGCCAGGCTGTTCTTGATCGCCAGATATGCCTTCTCCGTGCCGATCTGGCGCAAGGCCAGCAAAGCGGTGTCAAAGGCGCCTTCGAGCTCCAGGCACTTGGCCAGGGCGGGCACCTCGTCGTCGCCGCCAATCAGCTGGAGGGCGCGGATGAGGACATTCCGGGCCACGTCGTCAGCGGCCTCGCCGAGGCTCTTGGCCAAGGCGCTGGCCAAGCAGGCGCGCCGATTGCCCTGCCCTGGAGCGGAAGAAGCCATCACCATGGCCTCCAGGGCGAAGGAGGCCTGCACGGTGGCCTCGTCATTGCTCGCGTGCAGATTGGCCACCAATTCGCGCACCGCCCCGGTGGCGCCTGTCAACAGCTGACTCGCGGCGGCCGCGCCGGCCTTCGCGTCGGCCCACACGAGTTTGGCGGCGACGGTCATGGCGCCGTCGCGCTGAACGCCGGCGCCGGCCGCGCCGGAACGCCGCCGCCGACCTCCGCCCTGCCCGCGTCCGCGACCCTGCCCACGTCCACCACCGGCGGTCTGATCCTTCATCGTCTCATTGGTCATGTGCGTATTCCCTTCAGCTATAACCACGAACGTGTCGTCCATCACAGCAGTCCCCAGGGCAGCCGCATCGGCTGCTCGGCCAAGCGGTTGGCCATCTCGTCATTCCGGAAACGCATCGTCTCCGGGTCGAAATGCAGCTTGCGGCCGGTCCGAATCGCACAGTTGGCCAGGTGGACCAGGATATTGCTGCGGTTGCCGTTGAGTTCGTTCAAGCCGAATTTCTGGCGGGTACGGATCGAGACGTTGAAGTCGCTGACCTGCGGTTCGGGATCCGGCAGCTCGACCACCAGCTCGGCCAGGCGCTCCGGCTCCGTCCGGAAATTGCGGTAGACTTTGCCCAGCGGCCCTTCGATGAACGGCTTGTCCTTGGTTTCCTCCGGGCCCCATTCGCAGGACTCCAGAATCAGCTTGCAGCCGTCGGCATACTTCATTTCCACCTGCCCCCACAGCCCGACCACGTCCGGATGCTGCGGCCAAGGCGCCGTCGCCTCAATCTCGACGGGGCTGGTGTCGTCCTTGTCGAGGATGTACTGCACGGGGTCGAGATAATGCTGCCCCATGTCGGCCAGACCGCCGCCGTCATAGTCCCAATAACCGCGGAAGGACGGCGAGACCCGATGGCTGGTGTACGGCTTGAAGGGCGCCGGCCCCAGCCATAAATCATAGTCGAGGTCGGCCGGCGTCGGCTCCGGCGCCAGACCGAGCTTGCCGGTCCACATCGACGCTTTCCAGGCAAAGCCCGTATGGGCGCTGATCCGTACGGTCAACGGCCAGCCCAGCAAGCCGTTCTGGACCAGCTTCTTCAACGGCTTGACTTCGGTGCCTAGACCGTAAAACGCCCCGTACAGCCGGAACCAGGTATTGAGCCGGAAAACCCGGCCGTTGCGGCGCACCGCCTCGGCGACGTGGAGGCCCTCCGCAATCGTCCTGGTCATCGGCTTTTCCGCCCAGACGTCGCAGCCGGCGTCAAGCGCGTAAATATTCTGCAAGGCATGCCAGTGCGGCGGGGTGACCACATGCACGACGTCAATGTCTTCGCGGTCGATCATCTCCCGGAAATCACGGTAGCCGCGGCAGCCGCCGCCGGCCTTCTCCACGGCGGCCTTGACCCGCGACTGCATCACGTCACATACCGCCACCAGCTTCGCCTGCGGGTCGTTCAGCACATAGCCGAGATGGCCCTGGCCCATGCCGCCAAGGCCGATCACCGCGTGATTGATCCGGTCGTTGGCGCCCGGACGGCCCGAACTGCCCAGAATCTCCTGGCTGACAACATTAGGCGCCGCTTTGGACGGTGACTTCGCCGCGCTGGCCGCTGTTTTACTCATCATTGTTTCCCGGGTTACAAAATCATGTTCTGATCGTGGTCGGCGCCGCCATTTCAGGCTCCGACGGCACAAAAAATGCCCAGATACATTATAATTCATAACCGGCGATGTCAAGTCATCGCCATAAAAAAAGGCATCCCCGCCAGGGGGATGCCGGTATAATCGAATGGCAGCCTGCCGTTACGGCGCCTTGGCCGCGTCCTTGGCGGGGACGGGATCCACCTTGCCGGGGACATCCTTGCCGGCGACATCCTTGACAACGCTCTCGACGGCCTTGGCGGCGCCCTCGACGGCCTTGGCGGCGCCCTCGACGGCCTTGGCCGCCACTTCCTTGGCCGCCGTCCCGACTTCGCTGGCGGCGGCGCCGACGGCGGCAGCCGCGCTGTCAACGGCTTTGCCGGCTTCGTCAACGGCCTGGGCGGCCGCGTCCTTGGTTTCGGCGGCCGCCGGCGCCGCCGTGTCGGCGGCTGTCTTCGCCGTGGTCGGCGCCGTTTCGGCGGCGCTGACATTCTTGCGGCTGAAACGGCCGGCGGAGGCGGCCAGCAACAGCGTGGAAACCAGGAACACGGCGGCAATCCACGTCGTCGCCTTGGTCAGGACATTGGCGGCCGAAGCGCCAAACATGCTCTCGGTGACGCCGCCGCTGACGGCGCCCAAACCGCCACCGGCCTTGCTCTGCTGAATCAAGATGATGCCGATCAGCAGCAACGCGCAGATCATGGAAACAACCGCCAGAATAACGCTCAGAATCGTGGACAACATGCTCTATTTCTCCCAGAAAACGGTGACAGGAATCGACGGCCGGCCCGGTGCTTGCACCTGAAAAAGATTCATAAATATAAAAGACAAATCCGGCAAAGCAAGCCGGGACGGCCAAAAAGCCCGCCGCGCCGTCGATTTATCCCTGCCGGCCTGGCCTGGCCGGCATGGCGCCGGACAGCCGGTTCCTGCGTGGCGGCGGCAGCGGCAGCCTGTACGGGGACAAGCTGACCGGGCTGATGGCGGTCAACCTCATCCGAGCCCACCGCGAGGAATTGATGCAGGCG
>JAKLHU010000187.1 GCA_022709995.1 Verrucomicrobiota bacterium
GATGAAGTCGGTGTCTTGCCGGCAGGCGGCCGGGACGCGGGAGTCGACTTCGGCTTTCAGTTCCGGCCGCAGTTTCAGCAAGCCGTTGCCGGCGTCGGTCAATTTGTCTTTCAGTTCCGCGGCCCAGGCCGGGTGGGTGAAGTCGCCGGTGGCGACGACGCGGACGCCCTTGCGCTGGGCCCAGGCGCAGAATCCTTCCAGGCAGCACTCCCGGCTGGTAGCCCGGGACAGATGGGAATGGACATGGAGGTCGGCAAGGTATGACATGGCGCCGGCGGGGGTAGGGATTACAGTTCCAAGCAGTCTCCATCGTTGGTGATGGAGATGCGGTCGTGGAGGAATTGTCGGGCGACGGCGAGGGCGGCTTCGGGGTCGCGGAGGATTTCCCGGCCGTGATGAATGAAGGCGAGGCGCCTGGTGCCGGTTTTTTGGCTGACATAACGGCAGATGGTTTCGACTTTGTGATGGCCTGTTTCCATCAGCAGCAGGTCGCAGTCATCGAGCCAGGGGTCGAGTTCCTCGACTGCGCGGACATCGCCGGAGAAGACGATGGTGTGGTTTTCCGCCCGGATTCGGTAGGACAGTGATTTTCCGGGCGGCAGGTGTTGGTTTTCGCGGGCTTCGACGGTGATGCCGCCGTCCGCGAAGACGAGTCCCGGCTGGGCGTGGTGGGCGTGGAGGGGGAAGTTGATAGCGAAGCTGCCTTCCGTTTCGCGCAGGGTCGTCATGGTTCCTTCCCAGGTGGGTAGGGAAGGGAGGTAGACGTCGACCGGACCCGGGTCTTGGCGCGGGTGGAGGCTGTCGAGTTTGCGGATGGTCCAGAGCAGGTTGGCGAGGCCGCCGACGTGGTCGAGGTGGCAGTGGCTGATGAAGACGGCTCGGATGTTTTGCAGGTCGAGTCCGAGCACATGGGCGGTGTGCGAGCAGCATTCGCCGGCATCGAACCAGTACAGTTTCTCCTGGAGTTGCAGAACCCAGGAGACATGGTGTCTCCCGGGCATGGGTTCGGTGCCGGAGCAGGTGCCCAGAAAAAAGAGTTTCATGATGGAGCATCCACGTGGGGATGGCGGGTTCGCGCGGGGCGAAGCCGGTGCGGTTATTGATTGTCGGCGGCGGGGGTTTCCTCTTCCTCGACGAATTCCTCTTCTTCGGCCGGGGCGGCGTGGGACAGCGGGGCGGCGCCGCGGCTGGGCAGGCGCTCCATGATTTTCGCCTTGATTTTTTCTTCCAGCACCGGGTCGGCCTCGATGGCTTTTTTGGTCTGTTCGCGGCCTTGGCCGATTTGGATGTCGTCGAGGGAGAACCAGGAGCCGCGTTTGTCGAGGATTTTCATGTCCAGGGCGACATCGAGAAGTGACCCGGCGCGGGAGATGCCTTCCGAGTACATGATGTCGAATTCGCATTCCTGGAACGGTGCGGCCAGTTTGTTTTTGACGACTTTGACTTTGACGCGGCTGCCCTGGGCCTGGCCGTCGGGGGCCTTGATGGTGGCGATGCGGCGGATGTCGAGGCGGATGGATGAGTAGAATTTGAGGGCCCGGCCGCCGGTGGTGGTTTCGGGGCTGCCGAACATGACGCCGATTTTTTCGCGGATTTGGTTGGTGAAGACGACGCAGGTGTTGCTTTTGCTGATGATGGCGGTCAGTTTGCGGAGGGCCTGGGACATCAGTCGGGCTTGCAGTCCGACGTGGGTATCGCCCATTTGGCCTTCGATTTCAGCGCGGGGGACGAGGGCGGCGACGGAGTCGATGACGAGCACGTCGAGGGCATTGCTGCGCACGAGGGTTTCGGCGATGTTCAGGGCGTCTTCGCCGCAGTCCGGCTGGGAGATGAGGAGGTCGTCGGTGTTGACGCCGATGATTCTGGCATAGCGGGGGTCGAGGGCGTGTTCGGTATCGATGAAGGCGCAGATGCCGCCGTTTTTCTGGGCATTGGCGACGACGTGCAGGCAGACGGTGGTTTTGCCGGAGGCTTCCGGTCCGAAGATTTCGAGGATGCGTCCGCGCGGGAAGCCGCCGATGCCCATGGCGATATCGAGGGCGAGGGCTCCGGTGCTGACGACGGGGATGGTTTCATGGTTCTTGTCGCCAAGACGCATGATGGATCCCTTGCCGAATTCTTTTTCGATTTGCCCGAGGGCGAGTTTGAGGTTTCGGTCGCGGGCGTCGGCAGGGCTTTGGGCTGGTTCTTTCGCCATGTGGGGTCGTTCCTTTTGGGCTGGGGCGGCGGGGTGGCCGCGGCGGTGATTATATGGAAGGAGGTGGAGGTGCTGGCGGGGGCGGGTTGGGTCGCTGGCGCCTTCGGATATAAACGTAACTTTTCGCCGGCGTCCTGCAAGCCGGCGGGGCAAGTTGCATGCAAAATCGTCTGTGTTCCTAATGGTTCAGCAGGTTGGCGAGCATCAGGTTGATGGCGGTGGCGGTTGTCCGGGCCCGGATGGAGTCGCGGAGGCCATTGAAGCGGAAGGTTTTGACTTCGCGCCAGGCGTTGTTGGTGGCGGCGGCGCCGACGACGACGGTTCCGACCGGTTTGTCGGGGGTTCCGCCGCCGGGGCCGGCGATGCCGCTGGTGGCGATGCCCAGGTCGGTATGGTAGTTGTTGAGCAGTCCGTCGAGCATGGCGTGGACGGTTTGTTCGCTGACGGCGCCGAAGGTGTCGATGGTTTGTTTGGGGACTCCGAGCAGTTGTGTTTTCCAGTCATTGGCATACGTGACGAGGGCGCCGGGGAACCAGGCGGAGGCGCCGGGCACGTCGGTGAGGGCGGCGGCGACGCCGCCGCCGGTGCACGACTCCGCGGTGGCGATGGTCAGGCGGCGTTCGGTCAGGATGGCGCCCAGGTATTCGGCGGCGGTTCGGTGCGGCGGCGGCATCAGGTGGTAGCCGAAGGCATTGCGGAGGGCGTGGACGGCCTGTTCAAGGATTTCGTGGCGGCATGAGCAGGGCTGGCTGAGGCGGACCATGATGTTGTCGTTTTTGATGCAGAAGGCGAGGTGGATGCCGCCGGTGTCGCCGAGGGTGTTGCGGACTTGTTTTTCGACGGTTGATTCCGGCATGCCGCAGACATGGAGGGTGACGGCGTCCCAGTCGGCCTGGGTCTGGGGGAGGATGGCCGGCAGGAGTTCCTGGTTGAACATGGGGATCAGTTCGCGCGGCGGTCCGGGCAGGAGGGCCCAGAGGGTGCGGTGGTGGCGCAGGATCAGGCCGGGGGCGGTGCCGTTGCGGTTGGGCATGATCTGGGCGCCTTCCGGAACCTGGGCCTGGACGTCGAGGGCGTCGGCCGGCAGGGAGGCGGCGCGGACGCCCAGGTAGGCGCGGATGCCGTCCCGGACCGCCGGGTCGAGCTGCAGTTGGCGGCCGAGGAATTTGGCGACGGTTGGCCTGGTCAGGTCGTCTATGGTCGGTCCCAGACCGCCGACGATGATGACGACATCGGCGTTCTGGCAGATGTGGAGGGCGTCGATGATGCGTCTTTCGTCGTCCGGGGCGCAGATTTCGCCTTGCAGGGCCAGGCCCAGCTGGGCGAGGCGGTCGCCGATGAAAGCCAGGTTGGTGTTGACCGTGTCGCCGGTGAGCAGTTCATCGCCGACGCAGATGACGCGGATGTCCATGATGGTGGGCTTCGAAGTTGGCCGTCGGCCGGGGGGAGCGGCGGACTGATGGGGGGACGTGGTGCCGGGGAGGCTGGACGTGCTTTGCGGTGGCGAAGAGAAAAGCGCCCGACACGTATAAATATCATGTCGTTCCGGCTGATTGCAAATTCATAACAGCATATTTTTTTTAGTATTTATTTGGGGGGGTATCGTGTATTCCGCCGTTGCGGTCACGGCGATTCGCCGATGGCGACGGCGCAGGCATAGTGTCGTTCGTGGGAGATGCTGACGTGGATGGCGGCGATGCCGAGTTGGGCGGCGGTCTGGGCGGCTTGGCCGGAGAGGGTGACGGACGGTTTTCCCAGTGGCGAGCGTTGCACCGCGATGTCGGTCCAGGCGCACTGTTCGCCGATGCCGGTGCCGAGGGTCTTGGCGACGGCCTCCTTGACCGCCCAGCGGGCGGCGAAATAGGTCACTCTGGCGGTGGCGTTTTTCGGGGCGGCGGCTTGTTCTTCGGGGGTGAAGATGTGGTCAAGGAAAAGCCGGTCGTAGCGTTCCATGGTTTTCTGGAAGCGTTCGATTTCAATGATGTCGATGCCGGTGGCGATGATCATGCGGCCGTAGTCCTGTCGGCGGCCTTTCCGTCCGTCCGGGGCGGCTGGGTGAGGGCCGTCCGGGCGGGTTGGGGGCGTTGCCGGTGGCGGCGGTGTTTGTCCGCGGTCGTGGTGTTTGGTGGTGGTGGCGGGGTATTATTTGGCGGCGGTCTGGGCGACCAGTTCGGCGACGGTCCGGCGCAGGATATTGCCTGTTTCCAGGCTGGTTTTGGAGCTGGTCACCTGGGTTTCGTAGCCGCCGCGGCCATAGTTGTAGCGATTGGGGATGTAGCCGGCTTCGCCGGCGCAGTGGGCCGAGATGAGGCATGGGCGCCGTCCCAGGATGTCTTCGCGGATGTAGAGGGCGTGTTCGACGAACGGTTCGCCGCAGAGACCGATGATGTGGAGTTCGCCCAAGCGGATGACATGGCATTCCATCGGGTAGGTTTTCGGGTTGTCGACGATGTCGAGCAGGCGTTGGGCGAACAGCTTGAGGGCGATGGGGGCTTTGTTGGCCAGGTCTTCCGAGGTCAGGTTTTTGCTGCCGAAGCTGAGGTCGGCGTATTTGGCCACGGTTTGCCGTGCTTCCTGGATGTCTTCCGCCGGGACTTCCTGGGTGCCGACCTGGATGGTCCGGAACGCGATGGCGAGGTCTCCGGGCGGGAGGTCCTTCAGTTTGGGGACGGCGGCGATGGCGGTGGCGGCATAGCCTTTGCCGATGGCGGTGGAGCGTTCATAGCTGCTTTGGTCGGGACCGCCGTTGGGATCGAAATGGTTGATGTTGCCGGCGGCGGAGGTCATGCCCCAGGCGCAGACGCCGGGCAGGGCCTTTTCCATTTCGGAGCGGAGGGCGGCGTGCCAGTCGGCCGAGACAAGGCAGCCGCCGATGGTGTCGAGGTGATTGCTGATGTTGGCGATGAGCAGGCGCAGGGAGCCGTCGGGATTTTTGACGCCGAAGAGGGCGAGGCGGGGGTC
>JAKLHU010000188.1 GCA_022709995.1 Verrucomicrobiota bacterium
CTCCCCGCCGACCGGGTGGGCGACACCCGCCCGGCCCCCATCGACGACCCCTGGCCGCCCCTGGGTTCAGTGGTGGATGACGAAGCCGAAGGCTGGGTGCCCCTCGGGGTGGCCGACCGACGCCCGGCCCAGGCCGACGTGGCCTTTGCCGGGAGCGTCGGCGAGCGCCCGTCCGAAGACCCCCTGGCCGCCGGCCGCCAGCCCGCCGGCGATGGCGACCGGCAGGTAGGAGATCGCACTATGCCGGTAGTGAAACATATTGAACAGATTGAGAATGAAAAAGTAAAGGAAAAACACCAGCAAGACGCCCAGGCCCCACCAACCGCATTCCGCCGCCACCATCAGGTAGATCGTCTCCACCAGGCCGTCCTTGTAATCATCCGCGTAAACTTTCCCGACCCGATGTTCGGCATATTCATAGGGAGGGTTGATTTTAATGCCCCAGTTGTTGACGCCAACGCCAAGAATTTTGTCATTGGCCATGTTGCGCGCGGCAATGGCCAGTTTGACCCGGGTGTCGCCGGACGCCTTCGGCGCATACAGGAAACGGTCGACAATGGTTCCACCCATCTTGGCCACCCCGACGCCGCCGACCAGGAAAAGCGCCAACAGAATCTTCATTTTGCGCGCATCCCAGCGCCGGCAAAGCGCCATCGCAGCGACCGGCAGGCAGCCGATCGGGAAAAAAAAGATCGCGCCCCGCGACAGCGTGGAGAAGACGCAACCGGCGGCGGCCACGAAAGCCGCCGGATACAGGTAGCGGTCCCAAAGCGTCTGGCGCTTTTCCAGCCAGTGCGCCAAAAACACCGGCCCCGACATCCCGAAAAACATCGCCATGCTGTTCTGGTGCGCAAATGGCCCCGAGACCTGAAAAATGCCGGTGAAGTATTTTTGCCTGAGCACAACCAGGAGGGCAAAGATGGCCGTCATGCCCAGACCGCGGAAAATCGCTTCCACGTCCCGGGTATGCCGGACATAATTGTAAACGGTGAGAAAACACACCCACATCCACATCATTTTCCAGAGTTCATAGGCACTGTAGAGAAAACTGTCGGCATTGACCAGCGAAAGCACCCCGGCAAGGAAGTACAGCCCGTACGTCCACCACCCTGGCGGCAGCCAGGTGATGCGCCCGTGCCGCCGAAGAAAAATCGCCCCCAGCAAGGCCAGAGCAAAAAGGTCGGTGAAGGTGGTCTCCATCCCGCGCGACGTGCCGCGGTAGAATTTGTCCGGAAAAAAGTTCAAAGACACCCAAACCGAAAGCGCGATGGAGGCGGCATGCACCGTCGCCATCACGCGCACGCGCTTTGGATGGCCGATCAGCCATGCCGTCAGCAAAGGCACGCCCACCAGCAAGGCACCGAAAAAAATGATGTACTTGACCGCTAACAAAAGGTTTTCCCCCCGCCGGCACGGCTTCCGTCAGTTCCGCGTCGACCAGAACGCAATCGGCGACAGCAGCATGTTGAGCAGCTGTCCGGTCGGGAACAGCTTGCGGACAAAGACGTTGTACTCGCTGAAGGCGTCTTTGGGGACATAGACGATGTCATTGGACAGCAGGGCCGGATTGGGAATCTTGCCGTGCAGGACATCGTCGATATTGACCCGGTACAGGATCGGGTCGTTCATCCCGCCGCGGATGACAATCACATTTTTCCAGTATTCCTCCTTCAGACCGCGGGCGTTGACAACCGCCTCCAGCAGCCCCATGTTTTCATACCAGACGATGAAGCTCGGCAGGTTGACCTCGCCCATGACGCCAACCAGGCGGTTGGCCCGGCTGGTGATGTACACGTAGTCGCCGGGGTGAATGCTGATGTTGTGCAGGGGATCGCCCTCCAAGACCCGCTCGAAGTTCACTGGCAGCCGCTCATTGTTGCGGACGATGAACGAGGACGAGAAATCAGCCAGCTCAAAGCCCTGGCCATTGAACAGCTCGGTCGGAGTGCCATTGCCCAGCGAGAGAAAGTCAGCCAGACGGATACGGTTGTTGACCGGATACATGCCCGGCTCGTTGACCTTGCCGGCGATGGTCGCCGTCTGGCTGCTGATCGTGCGTGGAATCACCGCCACTTTCGGATTGCGGATATACTCGCTGTAGCGTTTCTCCAGTTCCTCGACCACTTCCGGCAGAGTCTTGCCCAGCAGGTTGCAGGCGCCCACCAGCATCAGGGCAATCTGCCCGTCCGGAGTGACAACCACATCCTGGGCCTCCAACTCGGGATTCTCATACACCTTGATGGTAAAGGTATCGCCGGAATGGATTCGATACGTCGGATATGGCTGTTCCTGAAGACGTTGCAGCCATGCCAGCTCCCGCGCCCGGTCTTCTTCCGATTTGACGGCCATCTCGGCGATGCTGCCTACCGGGGGCAGCGGCGGGTACTCATCGGCATGGTTACAGCCGACTAAGCCGGCCATCGCCACAAGCGTCGACGCCATGACGGCAACCGCTCGACACCGGCGCCGGCAACATGCTGAAAATGGTGACATGGTTTTCTTTCCTGTCGCAGGGGGGGATAATGAGTGACATCAGCCTGGCCTTCCGGCGGGCCGCCGGCGGTCGTCAGGTCCGCAGGATGCTCCAGTATTTTTTCCGAACATGGGTAAGAACACAGCCGATGCGGTGTTCCGCCAGCCGCGCATCATCGTCGAGCGCCGCCAAGGAGCTTTTCTTGTCCCGGTCGAACGTCGCCAGCAAAACCGTATAATCAGCCAACTGGCACAGCTGGTCAAAAATCGGGTCATAGAGCTTGCTCTTGCCGTCCCGCGCAAAGATGATCAGGGAAAAATGCGGTTCCAGCGCCTTGATGTCGGCGTTGAGCAAGTCAAGCTCGGCCTGGCTCAAAACCAAGGAGTTGCTGCAATAAAACACGCCGTGATTGCCGTTCTTTTCGATGGCGATCAGGTCATCGTCCAGTTCGCTGCGGTGACGCGGCGACGCCGGCGGACCCTCCTTCGCCGGCGGCGCCGCCGGGGAGAACGAAAGCCAGAAGGCCTGGATGCCATTGATGCCGAAGTTCTGGTTCCAGCTGGCCCTGACTTCCGCCGTCATGGCGTTCGGCGACAGCTCCGCCAAGAAAATCCGCCGTCCCTGGCCAAGATGGCCGCGCATGCGCATGAAAACACGTTGCAGGCACGCTTCCATCTCCTTGCCGCCGACTTCGTTCCGGGCCGGCAGCATCCCCAGAAAACTCACATTGCCGCCCAGATTGAAATTCTTCGGGCTGCGGAGGCGCCCGAAGGCGAAATCCCAGCCGAAGAACAGCACCAGCAGCAGCCCGGCGACCAGGCAGCCGGCGCCGCCCGCCAGTATCAGCAGGCGGGAACGATTGCTGGATGGCTGCTTCGCCGGCGAGGCATATTCCAGCACCGACAGATCCGGAACGGCTGAATTCAGCAGCATTTCCATGTCGTTGATCGTCGCATCAAGCTGATTGATGGTCGTCGTCAGCGTCTCGATGTTGCGCTGATTTTCCAGATAGCCGCCGAGCATCTTCAGACGTTCCGGAACCACCTTCTGCAGCTCCGCCACCCGTTTTACTCTGATCTCGTTGATTTTGACCAGGCCGGCCAGCTGGACTTCGGCCTTGTTCTTGTTTTCCTCCAAGGCCATGCGCACCTGATTGGCAATGTAGACTTCCTCGTCGGGCTTCAGCTCCTTGCTGGTGGTCTCGGCCAGTTTCTGTCTGACATTGGCCAGTTCACTGGTCAAGGCCATCACCCGGGGATTGTTGTCGGTAAATTTCACTCGCATCGCGTCCAGCGTCCCTTGCAGGGTGTCGACGGCGGAAGTGTCGGTGGTGCGGATCCGTCGCAGATACGGCACCTCCGTCGGAACAACAGTCATCAGACGTTCCGATTCGGCAATCACGGCCTGCAGCTGCACCATCTCGGCGCGGTCGGCTTCAATCTGCCCCATAACCTGCACAATCTCGGCGCTCAAGCGGCTCCACTCCTGCTCCGGACTGAGAAAACTATCGGGCGACGCCAACATGATTTTGGCCGCCTCCAATTCCGCCAGCCTGGTCTGCAGCTTGATCCGCCGCTGCTGGCGCTGGTCCAACATGCCGCGCAGCGTGCTGTTCTGCATTTCAACATAAGCCGCCAACACGACGTCCACAACGGAATTGGCGATTTCAGCCGCCAGGTTGGCGTTGTTGTAACTGGCGCTGATGACAATGATGTTGGGCTTGTTCTTGTTCAGCTCCACGGTCACCAGAGACGCCAGCGCGGCCGCCTCCGGCGGCGCCAGATTCAACCGCTTCGCCACTTCCTGAAGATGCATGGCGCTGCCGGCGAATTCCGATATCACCTTGGTGTCCATTTGCTTGTAAAAGCTCGGAACCCGGTCGGACCGGATTTGATGAAACAGCCGGGCCTGGCTCTGCCAACGCCGCATGGATTTTTTCTGGATGGCGCCCAGGACGACAGTCAACGCGACGGCGACGACCGCCAGCACCAGCAGAAAGAACCACAGGCGGCGCTTGACCTCCAGCAGGAACACGCGCCAGTCGTAGCGGGCAAAGGGATTCATCCCGGCGTCGCTCTCGGCGTTCTGGATTAAATTTAAGTCTTCCATGTTAATTGAACCGTTTCCAAAGGGTGAGGAAATGCGCAACCTCCCGGGGGTCGGCCGTCTCACGGGCCAACAGGCGATCCAGCCTGACCAACAGCCAATACTGCGGCGGCATGGCGCAACCGGCGCCACCCCCCCTCGACAGACCGTAAACAGCATTGAGAAGATAATTCTTCCACCAAACGCCGCCCCGCACTTCGGCGCTGGCCAGCTGGTCCCGCAAGCCCAGGCCCGCGGACGGCGGCAGGCGGCAAGCCAAGCTGGCGGCCAATACTTGCCGCCACTGCGCCCGGAGACCGGCCGCCAACCCGGAGGCGTCGCCGGCGACGTCCCGAGAGGGATGCGTCTTGAACGCCACGGCCGCCTCATAACACTCGCACAATCCGCGGCTGGCGGAGGAATCGCCCAGCCGCTCCGCCACGGCTGGCAGGCGGCGGCGGCGAAGGCCCAGGTCGAAGTCATACTGGCCGGCGGCGATGAGCAAAGCGTCACCGCAGCCCAGGGCGCACTTGTGCAGATTGCGCCAGACAAAATCGCGTTCCGCCGGCCC
>JAKLHU010000189.1 GCA_022709995.1 Verrucomicrobiota bacterium
GAAGGTGCTTTGCAGATGATTGACGGCAAAGCTCGCCTGGTCAGCGACCTGTTCTGCGACGGGCTGGGCGCCTGCATCGGCGAATGCCCGCAAGGCGCCATCAAGGTCGTGGAACGCGAAGCGGTTCCGTACGACGAACGCGCCGTCATGGAAAACATCGTCAAGCAGGGGCCGAACACGATCAAGGCGCATCTGAAGCACCTCCAGGATCACGGCGAGCACAAGCTTCTGGACGTCGCCAAGACCGTGCTCCGGGAAAAGCAGATCCCCGTGCCGCTCTTCGAACTGCCGGCGACGCTCCCCTGCGGCTGCCCGGGTTCCCTGGCGAAACGCGTGGCGCCGGCAGCGGCAGCGGCCCAACCGACGCCATCGGCATCGGCGCTGCGCCAATGGCCGGTCCAGCTGGCCCTGCTCAATCCGGATGCCGAATATTTTGCCGACGCCGACCTGCTGATCTCCGCCGACTGCGTCGCCCACGCCTATGGCGCTTTCCACAGCGACCTGTTGGCGGGCAAGATTCTGATTGTCTTCTGCCCGAAACTCGACCAGGACCTGGACCGCTACGTCGACAAGCTGGCCGCGATCTTCAGCCGCCACCAGATTCGCTCCGTCACCGTCGCGCGGATGACGGTACCCTGCTGCGGCGGCACCGTCGCGATCGTGCAAAAGGCCATCCAGCGGTCCGGCGCCAGCCTGCAGCCGGAAATCAGAATCATCGATATCGACGGCACTCCCAAATCATAGTACCCAACGCCAACCAAACCAGCCAGGAAACCATCATTCCCTTGCGTCTTGAGTGCATTTGCCCTTAGCCATCCGGCCCCCATCGAAATCGCAAACCAAGTCCCGACATCGGCCAGTCCGGCCCCGCCATCCCCACCAACCACAAGGAGAAGACACATGAGCATGTTCTGTTACCAATGCCAGGAAACCGCGAAGAACACCGGCTGCACGCTGGCCGGAGTCTGCGGCAAGAAAGCCGACACCGCCAATCTGCAGGATGCGTTGATTCAGCAGCTGAAGGTCCTTGCCCTGACCCATCAGCCAAATCGCGAACGCGGACGGTTCATCATCGAATCCCTGTTCATGACCGTCACCAACGCCAACTTCGACGACGCCCGCTTCGCCGCCAACATCGCCAAGGCCAAAGAGCTCATCGGGAGCACCGCCGCCACCGCGCCGCTGGGCGTCCTGTCCTGCGCCAATGAGGACATCCGCTCCCTGCGCGAACTGCTGACCTACGGGCTCAAAGGCGTCGCCGCCTATGCCGAACACGCCGCCATCCTGGGCAAGGAAGACGACGACATCTACGCCTTCATGTTCAAGGCCCTGGCCGCCTTGACCAAAGATCTGCCGGCCAACGACTTGATCGGCCTGGTGCTGGAATGCGGCAACATCGCCGTCAAAACCATGGCCCTGTTGGACGCCGCCAACACCGGCACGTATGGCAATCCGGAAATCACCAAGGTCAAGACCGGCGTCGGCAAACGCCCCGGCATCCTGGTCTCCGGCCATGATCTGCTCGACATGAAGGAACTGCTGGAGCAAAGCGCCCATGCCGGCATCGACATCTACACGCATGGCGAAATGCTCCCGGCACACTATTATCCGGAGCTGAAGAAATACCCGCATCTCTATGGCAACTACGGCAACGCCTGGTTCAAGCAGAACACGGAATTCGCCAGCTTCAACGGGCCGATCCTGATGACCACCAACTGCATCACCCCGGTCCAGGACAGCTACAAGAACAGGATCTTCACGACCGGCATGGCCGGCTACGCCGGCGTTCGTCACCTCGCCGACCGCAAAAATGGCCAGCCCAAGGACTTCTCCGCCATCATCGCCCTGGCCAAGACCTGCCCGCCGCCCACCCCGCTGGAAGACGGCGAAATCGTCGGCGGCTTCGGCCACCACCAGGTCCTGGCCTTGGCGGACAAGGTCGTCGCGGCCGTCAAGGCCGGCGCCATCAAGCGGTTCGTCGTCATGGCCGGCTGCGACGGCCGGCAAAAAGGCCGCGAGTATTTCACCCAGGTCGCCGCCAATCTGCCGAAGGACACCATCATCCTGACGGCCGGCTGCGCCAAATACCGCTACAACAAGCTCAATCTCGGCGACATCGGCGGCATCCCGCGCGTGCTGGACGCCGGCCAGTGCAACGATTGCTACAGCCTCGCCGTCATCGCCCTGAAACTGAAGGAAGTGTTCGGACTGGACGACGTCAACAAGCTGCCGCTGTCGATGGACATCGCCTGGTATGAGCAAAAGGCCGTCGCGGTGCTGCTCGCCCTGCTCGCCCTCGGCTTCAAGGGCATGCGCCTCGGACCGACTCTCCCGGGCTTCCTGTCGCCCGGCGTCGCCAAAGTCCTGGTGGAGACCTTCGGCATCAAAGGCACGACCGAGCCTGGCGCCGACATCGCCGCCATGATGAGCGGCAACTGACCCGAGCTTTAACAAGCATCGATTCCCTGCCCGGGGCGGCGACTGAACCAGGTCGCCGCCCCGGCTGTCTGGCGGCCCGGACAGGATGGCCGCGCCCCCTTCAACTTCGGCGTCGCCAAACCAGATGGCGCCAGAAGCCGAAGCGCCGAACCAGCTTCCGGCGGAATGGGGCCGCGGTCTGAATCTCATCCTTCCGAAAAGCGACCGAGATCATCCTTTGCCAGCAGCCATTTGGCCAGCATCTCGGCCAGTTTGCCGATCCGCACGGGCTTGGCAAGGTAGTCGTTCATGCCCGCCTGCAGGCATTGTTCCTCATCGCCCTTCATGGCGTGTGCAGTCGTGGCCACAATCGTCACCGCCGGATTCAAGACCTCCGGGCCGGCGGCGCGGATACGCCTGGTCGCTTCGATGCCATCCATGACCGGCATCTGCAAGTCCATCAAAACCAGGTCGTAATGATCTTTTCCCAAGGCCCGGATGGCGTCCTGGCCATTGAACACCACGTCTGCCGCCACTCCCAGCTTGCGCAGCATGACCAGTAAAACCGTCTGATTCATGGCGACGTCGTCCACGACCAGGACGCGGCAGTTGTGCGCCGCCAGACGGGCCGTCAGCCGGGACAGGTCCAGCTGCCCCGGCAGCCGCGCCGCCGAAGCGGCGACGGCGGAAACCAGCGGCGGCGACGCGATCGGCGGCGATGCCGGCGCCAAGTCGGCAAGGACCCGGAGAAGCGCCTGATGCTTCAACGGCCTGGGCAGAACCGCCAGAAAATCACCTTCGCCACTGGTGACGGGATGGCCGGTGACGGACAGGTCGAGCAGGAGAATCAGAGCTGGCGCCGGCGATGGCGATGGCGCGGCTTGAATGCTCTGCGCCAACGTCATGTCCGTCATGTCTGGCAGCCGCGTGGTCATGACCACGGCGGCAAACGGGTCGATGGTCGGTGCCTCCCGAAGCATCGCCAGCGCCGCCGCGCCGGTGCTGGCGCTTTGCGGACGCAGTCCAAACGCCGCCAATTCCGCCGCCAGCAGGCGGCAATGCGTCACCTGGTCGTCGACGAGAAGCACCCGCAGTCCCGGTCGAATGGCGCCAAGATTGATCCGGGTGTCAACATGGTCAGCCTGGGCAGGAGCCAGCCGGACCGTAAACCACAATTCAGTGCCCTGCCCGACCTGGCTCCGCACGCCGATTTGGCCGCCCATCAACTCCGTCAGCTGCTTGCAGATCGACAGCCCCAAACCCGTCCCGCTGTATTTGCGGGTGGTCGTCGAATCAACCTGACTGAAGGGCTTGAAAAGAATGCTCATCTTGTCCGACGGAATCCCGATGCCGGTATCGCGGACGGAAAAGCGGACCGCGATCTCGTCATCCCGGTCGCCCTTCGGCCCGTCCGCATTGGCCGAGCCATCCCGGCCGACGTTGACGACGACTTCGCCGACATCGGTGAATTTGACGGCGTTGGCCAAGAGGTTGACGAGAATCTGGCGCAGGCGCCCTGGATCGCCATGCGCCCATTGCGGCACTTCGGACGACACCTGGCACAGCAGCTCCAGGTTTTTGCCGGCGGCGCGGTAGCCCAGCATCCCGACCACGTCGTCGACCAGCTTCAACAGGTCGAAGTCGACCCGGTCGAGCACGAGGCACCCCGCCTCGATCTTGGAGAAGTCGAGAATGTCGTTCAGGATGGCCAGCAGCGCTTCGCCGTTTTTGCCGATCATCTCGACGTATTGCCTTTCAACGGCAGGCAGCTCCTGCCCCAGCAGCAGGTCGGCCATGCCAATGACGGCATTGAGCGGCGTGCGGATTTCATGACTCATGTTGGCCAGGAATTCGCTTTTGGCGCGGTTGGCGCTTTCGGCCTGCCGGGCCATGCGGTTCGCCAGCTCCTCCGATTCCCGCAGCCGGCAATTGATTTCCGCCTGTTCGGCTTCCTGCTGGCGGCGCTCGGTGACATCCCGGGCCGAGCCATAAAAAGCGTTCTTGGTGCTGGCCGCCCGCCATTCCAGCCAACGGTAGGTGCCATCGGCATGGCGATACCGGTTGACGACGCCCGCAATCGCGTGCTTCTGTTGCAGCGACGCCAGGGCCAGCAAGGTCTGTTCGACGTCGTCCGGATGCAGGAAGTCGACAAACGACTTGCCGACCAGATCAGCCAGGGCATAGCCCAGCGTTTCCTGCCACTGCGGATTGAGACGGCGGAAGACACCGTCCGTGTCGGCGATGCAAAACAGGTCGACGCTGGTGTCGAAATACAGCGTCACCTGCTCCTCCATGTTCACCTGGTCGGTCACATCCGCGAAAATCGTCGCAAAAAAAGGCGGGCAGGTGCGGAACGCCCAGACCTTGTAGTGGCGCTTGAGGGTCGTCGAATAACGCTGGAGAGACCGCCCCGCCCCGCTTTTCAGCACCTGGTCGTAGATGTCAATCCAGTCCCGTTCCGTATCGGGCAGGACATTCAGCACGGTGCGGCCCGCGATGTCGGCCGCCTTCAGGCCGGTCATCTTCTCAAACGCCGGATTGACTTCGATGAAACGGTAGTCGGCGGCCTTGCCGGGCTTCACGGTCCACCTGCCGTCGTCGGGGGTGCCCACCGCGTCGAAGCGGGTGGCGGTGCCGCCAACGAGGTATTCCTCTGTCACGTAGTCGTCGGGTACGGACGCGGCGGGCTGGGGGACGGCCATG
>JAKLHU010000019.1 GCA_022709995.1 Verrucomicrobiota bacterium
CCCGGCGCAGCTTCTTGCCCACGGTCAGTGCCGCTTTGGCTTCGGCACTGATGGTCGGCACGCCCTTGCGGATCGACGATTCGTAGGCACCCGGCCCCTCCGCGACGAACACCAGGGGCCCGTCCATCAGGAGGCTGAACTCACCCAGTTTGGTCTGTGGCAGGACGCCGTTGCGTTCTTCCTGGAAGAACCACAGCCAGGTCAGGAAGTTTTCGCCGAGGGTGCCGGAGCCATCCTGCTGGTTGCGTTTCGGGTCCGGGGAGATGTTCAGGGCCGGGACGGCGGCGGGGTCGAGTTCGAAGATTTCCGCGGCGAGCATGTCCGGGGTCAGGGTTATGGGTTCGAAGCCGATGGCTTTGCTGAAGTGGGCCAGGAAGATTTCCAGCTGCCGAGGCGAGGTCGCGGTTGTGTAGAGCATGTTCTCGATGGTGTCGATGGCGAAATAGACGCCGGCCAGCTGGGGCGGCATTTGCGGGAGGAGGCGTTGCTGGACTTCGGTTTTGATGGAGCGGCGGGCGCGGCTGCCGATTTTTTCATTGCCGGATTCCGCGATTCGGGCCAGTTCGATCATGCGGCATTCGGCGGTTAGGAGCGAGGCCGGGATTTTGCGTTCGGCCTGGCGCAGGCAGAGGTGATAGAAAGCGCCGGTTTTGACGGTTGATTCCTCGATGACGTCATCGAGGAGGTGTCGTGGCGAGACCCAGCCCCAGCTCGGTTCATCGGTGACGTTGGCGAGCGGCTGGGCGGCGAATGCGGCAAAGCGTTCGATGGTGTTTTCCGGCATGGGCTCGGGCAGGCGGCAGATGCGGAAGGTGATGGCGCCCTGGTCAAATGGCATAATGGGAAATCCTCGTGCGCTGGAAAGCGGTGGTAGGAGAGGCCGACGGGCAAGCGGGCAGGTGGGCGCCGCACCCCGCCGGCAGAAAAAAACAGACAACCCATAAGTGTAATGCCAAAGCGCGGAATTTCCAAGCGGCGGGTTGGAAGTGGCGGTGGTTTTGCGGAGGAAAGGCTGGTCCGGTTCCGCCCTCGGCGGCAGTCGGCGGTGAGGGTTGCGGGCGTGTCTTTGAGCGTCGCCGTCAAACCATGCCCTTGGGGTGCGGACGCCGTCTGCTCTGTCGTCGCGGTTGCGGTCGCCGCTTGTCCTGGCCCGGCGGCGTGCAGCAGGGCCGCGGGTCTTGGCGTTGGCGTCACGGCGATACTGCGCGAGATGCACTGGCCGCTGGGAACGCTGGTTGCCTGGTCTTGCCTTGTCTGTCGACGGACAGGGTCGGCAACCCGCCGGGTGCATCCTGGCCAGTTGGGCCGCAAGGGACGGTTTGTTTTCCGGGAAGCGGTGCTGGTGTTTTTTGCGGCGGGGGGGCGTGGAGGGTTAGCGGTAGCGGCTGTTGTCGGTTGACTGCCACATGTCGGGGTTGTTGCCGAAGGCGGCCTTGAGCGGTTCGGTGGCGGCATTGAGCCGGGCGATGGTTTCCGGCGTCAGGGTTCTGGTCATGGCCTTGGCGTTGGCGGCCATTTGGCCGGGGTTGCGGGCGCCGGCGATGACGGTCGCGATTCCCGGCTGGTGGATGAGCCAGGCCAGGGCCAGTTCCGCCATGGGGCAGGACAAGTCGTCGGCGATGGCGGCAATGGCCCGGATGGCGGCGAAGGTGGCTTCTTCCTGGCCGTCTTCCTGGTGGCGGGTCTGGGTCCGGCGCCGGGAGAAGTGGCGGGTGCGGCCGCGCGACTCCGGAACCGCGTCGGCATCGGCGAATTTTCCGGTGAGCAGCCCTTGGGCGATGGGAGAATAGCAGGCGACGCTGACATCGTGCTGGCGGCACAGCGGCAGGATTTCCTTTTCGACTACGCGCCAGAGCAGGTTGTAGGGGAGTTGGTTGACGGCCGGGGCGGCGACTTCGAGCAGGTCGCCCAGGTCGCCGACGCCGAAGTTGGAGACCGCGAAGGCGCGGATTTTGCCTTGCCGGCGCAAGTCGTCGCACCATTCGGTGATGGTTTTGATGGGCGTCTGGCGGTTGGGCCAGTGGAGGTAATAGACGTCGAGGTAGTCGGTGCCGAGGTTTTGGAGGCTGTTGTTGCAGGCGTCGAGGAGGTCGTTCCAGGAGTTGGCGTGCTGGGGGCTGAACTTGGAGCAGAGCACGGCTTGGCGGCGTTTGCCGGCCAGGGCCTTGGCGAGGATTTGCTCGGAGTAGCCGTTGCCGTACATTTCCGCGGAGTCGAAGCAGTTGACGCCCTGGTCGAGGGCGGCATGGATGGCGTTGACGGCGTCTTGTTCGCTTTGCGGTCCCCAGGTGGCGTCGCCGACGATGGCCCAGCATCCCATGGTGACGGTGGAGACTTTGATGCCGGTGCGGCCGAGTTCGCGGAAGGTGTCAGTCATGGCGGTGTTTCCTGTTGGATGGCGCCGGGGCGATCCGGCGCGCTCTTGGCGCCGGGTTTTTCCAGCTCGCCGCCTGCCGTCGGCCGTGGCCGGTTGGGCGGCGCTCCGCAGCAGCTTCTGGCGCCGCGCGCGGCTCGGCGGCTCATTCGTGGCGGAGGGCTTCGATCGGGTCGAGGCGGGCGGCGCGGATGGCCGGGTAGATGCCGAAGATGATTCCGACCGAGACGCTGATGCCGAGGGACAAGGTGAGGCTGTACAGGCTCACGACGGTCGGCATTTTGACGATCTGGGTGATGATCCACGGAATCAGCAGTCCCAGGCCGATGCCGATCAGACCGCCGGAGAAGGAGAGGACGACGGTTTCGATGAGGAACTGGGCCACGATCTGGCGTTGCTTGGCGCCGATGGCGCGCCGGATGCCGATCTCGCGGGTTCTTTCGGTCACCGAGGCCAGCATGATGTTCATGATGCCGATGCCGCCGACCAGGAGGCTGATGCCGGCGATCGCGCCCAGCACGATGTTGAACGTCCGCTTGGTGGCTTCGGCCTGGCGGAGCAGAGCCAGCGGGACGCTGACGTTGTAGTCCTTCTTTTTGTGGAAGGTCCCCAGCATGCGTTCGACTGCTTCGGCTGTCGCCTCGACGTTTTCCTCCTTGTCGACTTCGATGATCAGCTGGTGCAGTTCGACCAGTTCGCGGATGAAGGCGCCGGATTTCATTTGGGTGAAGAAATCGCCGTAGTGTTCGCGGGCGGTGGTGATGGGTATGTAGGCGTCGGTCTGCTGGTCGGGCGTCTGCATGGAGCCTTCGGAGGCGCCTTCGCTGCGGACGATGCCGATGATTTCATAGTAGTTGGAGCCGATGCGGATGCTTTCGCCGACGATTGATTCGGTGGCCATCAGCCGTCGGGCGCCGTGTTCGGTGAGGACGGCGACGTTGCTTTTGTCGAATTCGTCTCTGGGTTTGATGACGCGTCCGGCGACGACGGGGCGGTTGACCAGGTCGAACCAGGCGTTGTTGGTGCCGACGATGCGCATGTCGAGGGTGCGTTTGCCCATCCGGCCGGTGTTCTGGATGCTTTTGACCGGGACGATTCGGGTGACGGTCGGGATGGTCTCGGCGATGCGATTTTCGTCTTCATACAAGAGGCCATAGACGCTGATGCGGATCTGCGAGTTGGCGGCGCTTTGCTCTTCCGAAGGCTTTTGGGCGCTGACGATGATGTTACGGCTGCCGAGCTTGCGGATTTGGCCGAGGGCCTCGGCGCTGGCGCCTTCGCCGACGGCGAGCATGGCGATGACGCTGCCGACGCCGAACACCAGGCCAAGCATGGTGAGAAACGAGCGCAGCTTGTGCATCAGCAGGTTTTTGACGCCGAGCTGGATGTCGCGGAAAAATCGTCCGGGATTGATGATCATGGTGGGAATCGGGAAGCTGGGGGCGGGAGGATGTGGTGCGGCATAAGGGGCGTCGGCGCCGTTCAAGGGCGGGGTGCGGCTGGGGCGGCCTTGTCGGCGTCCGGGTCGGGGCTCGGTTTGGCGGGTTGGCGATGGGTTATTTTTTGGATTTTGCCGTCGCGCATGAAGAGCTGGCTGGTGGCGTGCTGGGCGATATCCGGCTCATGCGTCACCATGATGATGGTCTTGCCTTCGCGGTTGAGTTTTTTCAGCAGTTCAATGATTTCGATGCTGGTGGCGGTATCGAGGTTTCCGGTCGGTTCGTCGGCGAGGAGGAAGACGGGGTCGTTGGAGAGGGCGCGGGCGATGGCGACGCGTTGCTGCTGGCCGCCGGACAGTTCGGCGGGGCGGTGGCGGAGGCGTCCTTCCAGGCCGACGAGGGCGGCCAGTTCGCGGGCGCGGGCTTCGCGCTGCTGGTTGTGCCAGCCGAGGTAGTACAGTGGCAGGGCGATGTTTTCCTCGACGGTCAGTTGCGGGATCAGGTTGAAGCTCTGGAAGATGAACCCCAGGTATTTCAAGCGGATGTCGCTCAGTTCGTCGTCATCCAGGGTGCTCACGTCCTGGTCGTCCAGGAAGTATTTGCCTGAGGTCGGCCGGTCCAGGCAGCCGAGCAGGTTGAGCATGGTGCTTTTACCGGAGCCGCTCGGGCCCATGATGGCCCAGAAGCTGCCTTTGGTAAAATTGGCGGTGACGCCGTCGAGGGCGCGCACTTCCGTCGAGCCCATCCGGTAGATTTTATGCAGGTCCTCGAAGCGGACGGCGTATTGGGAGGAATTGGGTTGAGACATAGAGGCGTCTTCCGATCTGGTCCGCATCACGGTTGGGCGGCGGGGGCGGGGGCGGGGGCGTTGGCGGGGGCACCGTCCTGGTTCGGGCGTTGCCGGCGCGGGGCGCCGTCCGGGCGCTGTCGGCGCGGGGTTTGCGGCTGGGCGTCGCCGCCGCCGTCCTCGCCGCCGTTGGACGGCTGGCGCTGGGCCCGCATCTTCTTGATGAATTCGGCGCGTTCCTCGTCGGTCATGTTGGCCATCTGTTCGCGGATTTTTTCGCGATCGGCGTCGGCGGCCGGGGTGTCGCCATTGCGGCGGCGGCTGCCGGCGGCCAGTCTCGACGCCTCGTTGGCGTCGGCCTGTTCGCGGGTCGGGATGTCGACGTCGGCGATTTTCTCCGCCGAGCGGACGGAGACGGCGTCCTGCAGGGGCGGGGTGATGAGGACTTCCTGGCCTTCCTCGAGTCCGCTGATGACATGCACCATCCGGTTGTTGTCGAGGCCGATGTTGATTTCCCGGCGTTCCAGGTCGTCTCCCTTCTTGGCATAGACGACGGGTTTGCCGCTGATGCGGACGACGCATTGGATGGGGACATAGAGGGCGTTTTGGTGCTGTTCGATGATGATTTCGGCTTCGCAGTTCATGCCCGACTTGAGGATGCCGTCGCCGCCTTCGATTTCGACGCTGGTGTTGTAGACTTTGAGGTCTGGGTTCATGAACATGCTCTGGGCGTCGGGAAGCGGGGCGATTTTAGTGATCTTGCCCATGAAGATCTGTCCAGGCAAAGCGTCTATGCGGACTCGCACGGGGAGGCCGACGAAGATTTTTTTGAGGTATGTTTCATGGACTTTGATTTCGGCGATGAAGGTATCGGCGGTCGGCAGGTAGATCAGTTCCTGGCGTTCGAACACTTCCTGGCCTTCCTGGAGCGGTTCGGTGTTGCCGCGCCAGCGGTTGCCGGCGCTGGTGGCGTAGATGACGAGTCCGTCAGCCGGCGCCGTGATGGTGGATTTGGTGACTTGGTCCTTGATTTTTTCCAGCCGTGTTTTTTGCCGGTTCAGTTCCAGTTCGCGGGCGAGCAGCTGGGCTTCGGCCTGGACGATGTTGGCGCGGGTGGAGCGGCGGATGCGTTCCAGGGCCATTTCGTCTTGGGAGACATCGCTTTCGAGCTGGGCGATTTGGCGCTTGTAGGTATATTGCTGAAGCAGCGAGACATTGTTCTGGGCCGAGATCAGGTTGAGTTCGCAGCGGCGGCAGGACAGTTCGTCGGAGCGGTATTCGGTTTCCGACAGGTATTTTTCCTCGAACAGGGTTTTGGACCATTTCAAGGTGTCTCGGGCTCGCTGCAGTTCTTCGGCGGCGAGGGTGACTTTGCTTTCCAGTTCATTGAGGGTTTTGGGGTAGTCACCGTCCTTGTATTTGATCAGGTCTTCCTTGGCGAAGCGCAGGGCCAGTTCCGCCTTGTCGACATCGGCCTTGGCCTGGTTTTTGACGACTTCCATGTTTTCCGTGGACTGGATGAAGGCGGCGTTGGTATTTTGGACGACGATTTCCTGGTTGACGAGGTTGTCCTGCTGGGCGGAGGCGTCGAGTTCGATGAGGACGTCCCCCTTGCTCACCCGTTGGCCTTCGGGGACGATGAAGAGGATGGCGTTGCGGCCTTCGACCTGGCTTTTGATGACGATTTGTTCTCGCGGCTTGATGCTTCCGGCTTCGGTCAGGTTGATGACCAGGGATCCTTTTTCGACTTTGGCGAAGATGCGGCTTTGCTGTTCCGCGGTCAGGGGTTGGGGGCGTTGCCAGTACCACCAGCCGGCGGCGGCGACGATCGCCAGGAAGAGCAGCCAGCGGAGCAGGGTCTTGAAAAAGGAGCCTTTCGAAGCCATGAGGGATAGCCTTTCTTGCGCGCGTGAGCGGGTGATGGCGGGTGAAGGTCGGCGGGGTGGGCGCGGGAACGCCCGGCGGCCGCCGGCTGTGGTTTAGTCGAAGTCTTCCAGGGACGGTTCCTGCCAGGCGCCGTCGGCGGCGACGGCGAGGACGCCGAGGTCGCGTTGGAGTTCCAGTTCGTTGATGCGGTAGGACACCACGGCGGAGATCAGGGAATTCTGCGCCGAGAGGAGGGCGTTCTGGGCTTCCAGCACATCGCGGATGGCGGCGCGGCCGGCCTGCAGGAGCAGGTCGGTGCTTTTGACGCGGCGTTCGGCGAGGCGGACCGCCTGGCGTTGGATGACGATGCGGGAGCGGTTTTCCAGCAGGTTGCGGGTTTTGCCGCGCACGGCCTCCTTGATGGCGTCCTCGTCGCGCTGGAAGTTGCGGACGGTTTTTTCCAGGTTGATGAGGCTGTTGCGGTAGGCGTTGCGTTCGCGGGTGCGTTCGAAGGGGAGGTTGAGGTAGAGCGGGGCGGAGTAGGTTCCCCGCGTCGCCCGGAACGACCCGTCCTCGCTGTCGGCCTGGCCGAGCGACCGTGATTCGCCGATGCTGGCGCGGCCGCCGATGGTCAATTCGGCGCGCAGGGAATCTTCCGCGATGAGGGCGTCGCGCTGGGCGTCCTCGATTTTTTCGAGGGCGTTGCGCAGGTCGGGCCGGTTTTTGAGGGCGATGGCGACGGCCTTGTCGGCGCTGATTTCATAGGGGCCGGTGTTTTCGTCGTCGATGTCGACGAGGACGACCGGGGCGTCGGCGGCCGGGACCTTTGAGTAGTCGGTGATTTCGCCGTCGCCGCCCAGGGTCTGGCCGGCGAGTTGGAGCGCATCGAGTTCGGAGGTCAGTGGTTCGACCTTGGCGTCGGGCGGCAGGCCGAGGAGGATTTTGAAGGCGTCGAGGCTGGCCTCGTAGGCCAGGCGGGCGCCGACCCAGTTGTCGCGGGCCCTCAGTTCATCCTGCACGGCCTGGTCGAACTGGTATTCCGGCAGGAGTCCGGCGTCGGCCATGCGGCGGGATCTTCGGGTCGAGGTGACGACCCGCTTGTAGTTTTCCTCCTGGTTGATGATGCGCTGGCCGCCTTGGAGGACGCCGAGGTAGGAGTTGGCGATGCGGACGATGAATCCGCGTTTGTATTGTTCGAAGTCGCGGACGGCGTAGACGAGGTTGCGCTGGGCCTGGGTGAGGCTTTCGGCGGCGACGAATTCGCCGGCGCCGCGCAGGAGGGGGATGTTGATGGAGGCGTCGCCGAGGATTCCCCAGCTGGAGCCGCGGTCGCCGGTGAGCATTTTGACGAGGTCGACGCTGAGGCTGCTGGTCAGTTCGATGCCGTTTTTGAAGTTTCGTTTGACGCCGAGGGTGGCGTCATTGGTCAGGCCGTGGTTGCGGCGGTCGCCGTTGTGGCTGCTGGAGAGGGTGCTGGAGAGCATTCCCGTGAAGGTGTTCTGGAACTGGTGGTCTTCGAGGTCGAGGGTCAGGGCGGTTTGGAAGAGGGAGTCTTTCTGGGACTGGAAGTCGCGGTTGTGGCGGGCCGCGATGACGATGGCGTCGACCAGGGACAGGGCGAGGGGCCCGGCGGTGTTCCAGACCGACTTGGCGGCCAGCAGGTCGTCGGTGAAGGGGCGGAGGTGCTGGTCATTCTGCCAGCGTTCGGTGTCGGCCAGATCGGTGATGCCCAGGGAGGCCGCGTCGGTCAGTTGGAGTTTTTGGTCCAGCAGCAGCCGTCGGCGGAGGGTGTCGGCCGGCGATTCCACGATGATCGGTTCAGTTTTGCCGTTGACTTCCTGCTGCGCTTGCTGCAGCCATTGGCTGGCGCGTTCGTCGGCCTGGTCGCGCCATTCGCGGGTGGACAGGCAGCCGTTCAGAAGCAGGATGCTTCCCAGAAGAAGGGGTATGGCGAGGGTAGCGGGGCGGCTATGAGCGTAGGCGGAATAGTTCATCGGTCGCTGTTCTTTCCGTTGTCCTCCCGGCCGGGGGGCCAGGAACGGACGCGGAGTGGGGTTGAGTGGGTGGACTTGTTGAGTATAACACATAACGTTCCGGCGCGGTTAATATTGGTTTTCAGCGGTCAGGAAAAGCAAAAAGCCCTGCTTCTGGGGCGAAGCAGGGCCGGGACATGTTGCCGGGCGTTTTTCTTGCCAGGGGTTGGCGTCGCGATGGCGTCGTCGTCGGCGTCAGTGCGCGAAAGGGCATGCCTGCAGGCAGCGTTCGACCTGGGTGTCGGCCATGTTGGGGCGTTGGTAGCAGCGGACCTGGATGGGGTCTTTCCGGGCGAGCGCGGCCTGGCGGGACGCGTCGTCCAGGGTGTCCGGTACCGGCAGGTCGGGCAGGCGCCAGCCGGCCATGGCCGAGCCTTCGCCGGCGGTCATGCCCATGACGCGGGCCCATTGGCAGCGGACTTCATGGCGCGGGAAGGCGTCGGCGGGGTTGTCGGCGCCGGTGGCGTCGAGGGCGTTGACTGGGCAGGCGTCGGCGCACCGGCGGCAGGCGTCCGGGCAGGCGCCGGTGACGGCCGGCGCCGGCGCGACTTTTGCGGCGGTGAGGACGAATGCGAAGCGCAGCCGGGGGCCGTACTGCGGATGGATGAGAAAGCCGTTTTTGCCGATGAAGCCGAGGCCGGCCGCAGCGGCGAAGGGGGCCTGGGCGCGGAGGTCGGGCAGGGCGCCGACTTGCGGGACGGCTCGCGGCTTCGACCACGTCTCGACTTCAAACAGCGGCTCGGCTGCGAAGCCTTGTTTTTTGAGGCCGGTCGCCATGTCGTGGGCGGCCCAGAACGCTTCCCGCAACGCCTGGTAATTGGTCATCAGGTAGGACACGCCGCATTCGGCTTCCTGGTTGCAGGCCAGTTCGAGGGTTCGTTTGGGCAGTTCGGCGGCGACGACCAGGAGGGATTTGGCGGTGGGCATGACCTGTTTCAGGCTGGCGGCGTCGGCGGCCGGCAGGTCGTCGAGGCGGACGGCGCCGATCTGCTGGACGATGAAGGGGAAGCAGCCGTTGTCGGCCTCGGCCCGGGCGATGATGTCGGCCGGGGTGTTCAGGCCGTCGCAGGGGCGGTCGAGGGTGGTTTCGAAGGGTTGCAGGGGGGCGTCGGTGACGAGGCATTCGGCGAGCAGTTCGCCGCGGTCGTGGCCGGGCCAGTTCTGGAGTCGGGCGGCGTGGGGGCCGAAGCCGCATTTTCCCCATGGCTGCATGGCTTCATAGCCGCTGTCGTCCAGGAAGCGGCCGATATCGCCGGTGCCGATCATCATGCCGCCGGTGAGGATGGAGTTTATCGGCATGTTCTTGGCGGTCAGCGGGTTTTTGGGGTCGGCCAGGAAGGCGGGGCGTTCGCGGGCGATGGTGACGACCCACTTGAAGGTGCGGAAGAAGTCCTCGGTGCGGAAGCCGTCGTAGAAGTTGTCTTTCAGGCTCGCGAAATCGGCGAGGGGGCGGATGGCGACGCGGGCGGCGCCGGCGGCGGCGGCCAGTTCGAGGATGCGCTGGCGCAGAGCCGGCCAGTCGCCGGCGGGGGCGTTTTTCCGGCGCCGCGGGTTGGCGGCCTTGGCCTTGTCCCAGACGCGCACGGGCTTGGCCATGCAGTATTTGAAGGAGGAGCACATGTAGCCGGCGTTGGCCTGGACGACGCGGTCGATGCCTTCGTCGAGGGCGTCGTAGATGGCCTGTTCGCCTAGTTCCTGGCGTTCGGCGAGGCGCTTCATGTCGAGGTGGCATTGTTCTCCCCAGAAGCAGCGCCAGCGGTTGATGTGGGCGTATTCGATTTTTTTGCCTTCGATGGTGAAGGCGACGGTTTTGGGTTCGAGCAGGTGGCCTGGCCGGTAGTTTTCGCCCCAGCAGGCGGTTTCGCATAGCTTGCAGCGGTCGCAGAGCGGTTCGCCGGTGTACATGGGGTCGGGGATGAGGGGGGCGGCGGTGATGACGGAGATGATGCGTTGGCGGGGGCCGTATTGGGGCGACATGGCCATGCCGTGCCACCCGTATTCTCCGAGCCCGGCGGCGGTGAAGGCGTTGATGTGGCTGAACGAGGCGGCGTGGTCGAACGGCACGCCTTGGGCCTGGCGGTGGTGCCAGAAGGTGGTGCAGGCGATCGGGACGGTGGCGTAGCCGAGGGCTTCCACGCCGCGGGCGACCCGGAAGGCGATGGTGTCGAGTTTCGGGATCATGCCGATCTGGAAGCCGCCGGGGAAGTTGCTGTTCGGCTCGGCGCCGAAGTCGACGGAAGCGTCGAGGTGGTGGATGGCCATGACGATGACGGCCTTGGCCTCGGGCAGATGGGCCTGCGGCCGGACCTTCGGCGGGGCGCCGCCATAGCGCGAGGTCGAGGCGATGCCGACCAGGTCGGCGCCGAGGGCGCGAGCCATTTGTTTGACGGCAACGGTCAATTCCTGGGGGGTGAGCATGGCGTTTTCTCCGGGGAAAACAGAGGGTGACACGGATAGAAAAAAACGTCCGGCCTTGACGAAAGACTTTGCATTGGTATTATTATAGCATGACTGCTCATGATTGTTATGGTGAAAATGTTGAAACTATGGGTAATAGTGTGTCATCCTTTCACGAATCGGTGACCTACCGGGCGGCCTTGGATCGGGTTGGGGTTCCGTTGGGGCTGCGCTCGGTCGGTCACGCTGTTCTGCCGCCGGGCTGCCGGGTTGGGCCGCGGCGGACCATGTTCGTCCACGTCATTTGGACGGCGCGTGGCTCCGGGCTGGTGAATCTCGTTGGGGCGCGGCATGTGGTTGGGCACGGCCAGGTCCTGGTCTGTCCCCCGGCCGCCAGTCATTGCCTGGCGGCCGGGGGCGGTCAGCCCTGGGAGTACCGCTGGTGCACGTTGGACGGGTCGTTGTCGGCCCTGCTGCTGGCGGCGCTGCCGTTGCCGGCGGGGGCGTTTGCCGCCGGGCCATGTCCGGAGGCGACGTTCCTGGAGCTGGCGGAGAAGCTGCGCAATCCGTCTCCGGAGGGCGAACGCCAGGCTGGCGTGGCCGCGTATGCGTTTCTATCGCACCTGGGCGGGTTGGCGTCGGCGCAGCGGGAGTTTACCGGGCGGGGGCGGGCCGGAGCGCTGCTGTCGCGGGCGGACGTGGCCGGTGAGCTTGCTGTCACGGTCACGAGCCTGGCCGATGCCGCCGGCCTGAGCCGTTCGTCGGTGCATCGCGTCTTCCGGCAGGATCTGGGCGTCACGCCCAAGCGTTACCTCGATTCGCTGCGGTTGCAGACGGCGATGTCGCTGTTGCGGGAGACGGCCATGCCGGTGGCGGCCGTGGCGGCGGCGACGGGATTCGCCAATGCGAATTATTTTGCCAAGTTCTTTCGCCGGAAAGTCGGCCAGGCGCCAAGCGGCTTTCGGGCGGAACGCCATCAGCCGTGATGGCGGCGCAGCGGCGGCGCCGTCGGCGGGAGGCCGGGAAGGGGCGGCCGGGGGGAGGGAAAGGCGCGGCGGCGCCGCCGGGACGAACCTGAATTGCGGTCTTTAGGCGTGGGTCCGCCGCCGACCCGGCGGGCGCCGTGGCCGTCAGATGGCCAGGGGTTTGAAGGGCAGCCGGGCGGTCAGGCGGGCCGGCGCGATGGCGCAGTCATTGGCCATGCCGGCGCTGCTTTGCCAGAGGTCGGCCGCGGCGGCGGCGACGCTGTCCGGGGTGACGTCGAGCAGGCGCTGCCGGTACTCGGCGCGGGTTGCATCGGTCATGGCGAACAGGTGTCGCCAGAGCGCGACATAGCCTGCTTTCACCGGGCGGATGGGCACGCCGTCGCCCTTGGCGGTGGCGATGATGGCGGCCTCGACGTCGTCGCTGGTCCAGGTCATGGGCAGAGCGGCGAGCCGGTCGAAGACGGCGAAGGTGCGCCCGGGGTCGGGGTCGTTGTGGGAGTTGAGTTGGAAGCAGTTTTGCTGGCCGAGGTAGGCGCAGCCGGCGCCGTAGGCCCCCCCCTTCAGGCGGATTTCATCCCATAGATAGCCGCAGCTGAGGAGATGGGCGTAGACATTCAAGGCCGGGCTGGCGGGTTCGAGCGGATGGGGGGCCGGGAAGATTCTGGTGCAGAAGCCGAC
>JAKLHU010000190.1 GCA_022709995.1 Verrucomicrobiota bacterium
TTCCTGCCCAGGCAAAGTAACGACGCCGCCCATCGCGTAAGCGGTCAGCCATTGATCACTGAGCACTTGAAGAGTCAACGCTTGGGCGCCTCTGGGCCGGAGGCGCCACCTTGGCGCGACCGGCCACTACGCCCGCCAGATGCAATGGCTGACCGATTACCCCCTCGCAATGTATTATTGGCGAAGTTTTTCCTCCACCTTGTTCAAACTGTGCTATATTGGGAAATGCACATCGCCCCGTCCGCCGAGAAGATCTGGAAAAACGCTTTCCGCAACACAACTGGGAGTCAATGACTATGAGTGGCAATTGCACCATCTGTCCCTTGGTCCAATATTGGTATGTCTTCGTAGCCCTGGCGGTCGTCTTCTGGGCCGGAATGAAATTTTTCCAATCGCGGCCGGCGGCAGCGGCGGCGCCGGAAGCGGCGGGGATCCTGCACCTCGACGACGCCAATTTCCCGTCTGCGACGGCCGAGGGTGTGGTCCTGGTCGATTTCTGGGCATCCTGGTGCGGCCCCTGCCGGCGCCAAGGGACGATCATCAACGACATCGCCGATTCCCTGCCCGAGGGCGTCAAAATTGCCAAGGTCAATGTCGACGAAGCCAAAAACCTTGCCAGCCAACATGACATCACTTCCATTCCGGCCTGGGTCGTTTTTCAGAATGGCAAAGTCGTCGAACGCCTGGCCGGCGTGCAGACCGCGGAACAACTGCGCGCCCTGGCGGAAAAATACCGTCCGTGATGGCACGACGTGGTCATCTGCCCATTAGCGCCGTGCTGTTGACAACTGTTCTGCCCATCTGCGCATCGAAATTCTGGCTTCGGCCCTTAACCGAGATCGAAAGCAACCGCCCAGGCGCAGCAGTGCGACGACAACGGCGATGCTGAACTGCGAACCGGTCGCTTCCAAACTGATCAAAACAAACATGGCATTTTCCAAGGCGGATTAGGAACTCTATTTGAAAAGGACGTGCACCATGACACAACGCCGTTTCACCCTGATTGAGCTGCTGGTCGTGATTGCCATCATCGCCATCCTGGCCGCCATGCTGCTGCCGGCCCTGGCCAATGCCCGGGACCGCGCCCGCGGCATTTCCTGCGTCAACAACCTGAAACAGCTCGCCATGGCCTGGCAGTTCTACACCGGCGACAACGACGAATGGTGCCCAGGCGGGTTCTACAGCGGCTACTACAGCACCGGCGGCCGCTGGTGGGGGCAGTTTGTCGGGGACCAGTTCATCACACGCGAAACCCTGCGCTGCCCGTCGGCCCTGCATTGGGCCTACACCGGCGCCGACCAGAACTACGGCGTCTCCGCCTATGTCTTCGGCTTCACCAACTGGAAAACCCAAGCCGTACAACTGAACTGGAGCTTTTTCCAATACCCGACCCGCCAGGCCATCTTCGCCGACACCGCCCCCAATGAACGCGTCAAACTGGCCAGCGGCGGGGCGTACACGAATTCCTCTTTCGGCGACGCCTTCAGCTACTCCGCGTTCATCTACCCACGCCAAGCCTTCAACGGCAGCTACAACTATGCCCTGGAAATGCGCCACAACCGCGAATCGGTCATCAACACCGCCTTCATGGACGGCCATGTCGCCGGACACAGCTACATCGACTACAAAAAGAAATGCAAGGTCCTGCCGGCGTTCGACTGGCAGCTCAAGGGCCGCGACGGCGGCGCCTGGACCAGATGCCACACCAACTGGTCCGGCTGCGAACTGTAAGCCACCCGTCCCCCGGCCTGGTCGGCGCGCCGACCGCCAACCAGCCGACGACGGCTAAACATCGCCCCCCAGACACTCGTCCATCACCCGTCCTCTTATCTATACCAAACCAACATAAACTGCCAGGAGCGTGCCATGTCTTTGCCGCTGATGTGCCGGAATCTTTTGCTGGGGGCTGTTCTCGCCGCCGCGGCCGCCTGGGCAGCCGATCCCCCCCGCCAGGGTCTTCTAAGCCTGGGCCGAGCCGTTTCGCCGCCGCAGATTGACGGTGTTCTGGACGATGTTCTCTGGCGGGAAAGCGTCCAGCTGGGGCCGTTCATGCTGACTGGCAACGGCGGCCCGGCCAAGGAACAGACCACCGCCCAACTCGGCTATGACGACGGCTTCCTCTATCTCGGCATCCGCGCCGAGGCCTTCTGCCTGCAACCCGAAACCAACCAGACGCACGCCTTCCTGAAAAACGCCACGGTCCAGGACGACGAAGCCATCCTCAAGGACGACTGCATTGTCTTCATCGTCAGTCTTGGCGACACCGAGCCGGTGATGTATGATTTCTTCATCAATGCCAATGGCGCCGTCCTGGACTCGCGCGGCCGCGGACCTGACTATTGGGGAACGCGCGACTTGGGCTGGAACGCCGGCCTGCGCTGCCAGACCAGGGTCGAATCCGGTTATTGGACGTTTGAGGCCGCGATACCGCTGGCAGCCTTGGGCCTGGCCGGCGAAACCAAGCCGGCCTGCCGTTTTCTGGTGGGACGCATCGAAAAAAGATCCAGCGAAACCAGCGCCTGGCAGCACTTGAGCCGCGCCTTCCACATTGACGACGACTGGTCAACGCTGCAATTTGCCGGCCAGGTTCCGGCAATCGGCCGCATCGACCTCCCCGAATTCCATTCCAGCCGAAATGTCAGCACACTCATCTTGAGCCAACCTTGGCCGACGCCCCTGCGCTGGCAACAGCTGCTGCACCGCCAGAACGGCGCCGCCGTCACCGACCAGGTCGACATCCCCGCCAACGCGCCAGCCCAACGCTGGGAAATGCCGGTCACCCTGGCCGACCAGGAGCCCTTCGCTTTCCAATTGAGCCTGAGTTCTCCGGACGGCGAGCTCTTCCTGGCCACCCCGCGCTATGCCGTCAAGCCGTCCTTCACCGATTTGGTCTGCCTGGACCCGGTTACGGCCATTCGCCGCAACGGCCAGCCGGTTGAGGGAAGCGGCTTTGCCCTCCAGCCCGGCGCCAATCGTCTGGAGGTCGAGGTCCCGGCCGGACAGAAGCTGCGCTTTGAGATCGGCGCCTACCATTTTGAGCTGGACGACACTTGGAAGCAAGACGGAAACGTCTACCGCAAGACCCTGTTTCTGGACCAGACGGTGCTATGGCCCAACTGGAAAGCCCAGGCCCTGAACCTCTGCCCCGGCCAGGGACAACAGCTGCTGTTCTGGCCCAACGGCCTGCCGGAAGTTGATCTCGCCAACGGCTACAAGCTCTTCCTGGAAGTGCCGGACGGCTGCGAGCTGCGCGGCGCCAGCGGCTACTACAAACTCCAAAGGGTGGAACTCAAGGAACTTGGGCTGACCGACGGCTACCGCCGCTATGAACTGCTCTTCCCGGAAGTCAAAAAATATACGGAATCGACGCTCGCCGAGCTGCATCGCTGGTGCGCCGTGCTGCTCATGCCCACGCCCCGCTGGAACGGCGGCGGCGAACTGCGCTTCCAGGCGGCAACGCCGGATCACCAGGCCCAGGAAATTCCGCAGCGCGTGCCCCTGGTCGCCCTGCCCCCGGTCAACGGCCGCCAACCCAAAAACATCTTCTTCCAACTCTGGACCGGCTGGCTGCGGAGCATGGACGACATCGACCTGCGCGACCAGATTTACGCCACCTATCTTCCCGCCGGCATCACCGAAGCCAGCGCCCCCGCCATTGCCGGCTTGAAGACATTCAGCCTCATCAACCTGGAAACCTGGAACATCGACCTCAAGAGCTGGCTGGCCCAGGGCGACGACTACCACCTGCTGCAAATGGATGGCAAACGGCACCGCCACTACCCCTGCTCCGGACGGATGCTCTATACCCCCGAGGGACGCGCAGCCATTGCCCAGGCCGCCAAGGCCTGGCAGGAGAAAAACCAGGTCGACCACTGCAACTTCGACTTCGAAGGCTCGGTCTGGGGAAACTGCCTGTCCTGCTTCTGCCCGCTCTGCCTGGAGCAATTCGCCAATGCCCACCAAATCAAGACCATGCCGACGCCGGAACAGCTGAAAACCGCCCATGAGAAAGAATGGGTCGCCTGGATGAACAAGAAAATGGCGGAGCTGACCGTGCTTCTGCGGGACGGCGTCAAGAGCGCCCGGCCGGACGTCGTGTTCTCCGTCTACACCGGCTATCATGGCGAAGACACCAAGCGCCGCTATGGCGTCGACTGGGAAATGCTACGCGGAAAAATCGACTTGGGCATGTGCGGCTACGGCTACAACGCCAATCTGCTGCAGGCCACGAAAGACGCCCTGGCGCCCACGCCCATGGCCACCGGCGTCATCCTGCATCCGTACACCAGCAAAATCACCACCTATCCGACCTTCTGGAGCCAGGCCGAAATCCTCCAGCACCTGCTGGTCGGCCGCGTCGGCCTCCTGTTCTACGACTACCCCAGCATGGATGGCCGCAGCTTCTACAACATCGGCGAAATCACCCGGCTGGCGGCCGATTACGAGGAACTCATTCTCAAGGGCCAACGCGCCGAGGCGGATTTCCCCCTGCTGAAAGGCCCTGGCGGGGACGACTACCAAGTCCTGCGCCATGCCGGCCAAACCATGATCATGCTGATGAACCGCAGCCGCAAACCAGCTGCCTATCAGCTCGACGCCAAGGCACCGGCCCTAGCCGGAAAAACCCTGCGCGACTACTACGCCGGCCAGGCCGGCGTCATGGCAGGCGACATCGCCCCCGGCGGCGTCCGCGTGCTGATAGTCCCATAACCACAAGGCAGCAGGACTCGTCCGAAGTAGACGCCTAGGAACTTGGGGCGCTGCGCAAGGCGCACGGACGTCCGAAGTAGGCGCCCCAGGCCTCTGGGGCGCTGCGCAAGGCGCACTGGCGTCCGAAGTAGGCGCCCCAGGCCTCTGGGGCGCTACGCAAGGCGCACTGGCGTCCGAAGTAGACGCCCCAGGCCTCTGGGGCGCTGCGCAAGGCGCACTGGCGTCCGAAGTAGGCGCCCCAGGCCTCTGGGGCGCTGCGCAGCACGGACGTCCGAAGTAGGTGCCCGCCGTCGGCACGCACGAAGTAGGCGCCCCAGGCCTCTGGGGCGCGGTGCCATCGCCCCAGGCCCCGCAGAGTGCTGTCGGCACGCATGGGCGTCCCAAAACAGCCGCCTTTGGAACGACAATTT
>JAKLHU010000191.1 GCA_022709995.1 Verrucomicrobiota bacterium
GAGCGCGATTACGTGCACCGCGCCATCGACCGCGCCGACGTGATCTTGTCGGTCGGCCACGACACGGTGGAAAAGCCGCCCTTCCTGATGGGACCGAAGGGACCCAAGGTGATCCATGTCGGCTTCGATGATCCGCCGAAGCTGGCGGAGGCAGCCGAGACTGAAGAGGCCAGGCTGGACTGCTATCGCCGCGTCCGCGACGAGATCAAGGCGTTTGTGAAAACGCTGCCCGGGCTTTTGGGGAAATCGGGGCAGGATGCCCGTGATGTGCAAAGCGAAAGCACGAGGCGCAACGATGCAATCAACCTGTGACATCCACGTCGGCGCATGCGGCTTCCGTATCCGGGCGACGGTTCTCAGTGACGATTCGCAGCATGTGACTTTCGATCTGGAGAGCGACTGCGGGAAGATCGCCGCGCTGGGGCGGCGGCTCGCGGAGGCGGGAACTGTGGACGCGTATGGGGAAATCGATCCCCGGGCCGGAAGTGTGCTGCTGGCGACGGCGCGGGACGCCCTGACCGGGTGCTGCGCGGGCTGCGTCGTTCAGGTCGGTCTGTTCAAGGCCATGCAAGTTGCCGCGGGGCTGGCTCTGCCGAAAGACATCATCATCAAACTGGAGACATCCCATGACTGACAGACGCGAACAGGATGCAATCCGCCAAGACGTCCGCAAACGTTATGCGGAAATCGCCAGGGCGGGCGGAAGCTGCTGTTCGGGCAGCAAATGCTGTTCTTCGGACGCCCCCGCCAAGCCCGATGCTTCCATCCGGCTTGGGTATGCCGAGGACGACCTCGCCGCGGCGCCGGAGGGCGCCAACCTGGGGCTGGGCTGCGGGAACCCGCAGGCCATCGCCGCGCTGAAACCAGGCGAAACGGTCCTGGACCTGGGAAGTGGCGGCGGCCTGGACTGCTTTCTCGCCGCCCGCCAGGTGGGCGACGCCGGGCGTGTGATCGGCGTCGACATGACCCCGGAGATGATCGGCAAGGCGCGTGCCAACGCCGACCAGGGCGGGTACGGCAACGTCGAGTTCCGCCTCGGCGAGATTGAACATCTGCCGGTCGCGGACAGTTCCGTGGACGTCATCATGTCGAATTGCGTCATCAACCTTTCGCCGGACAAGCCGCAAGTCTACCGGGACGCCTTCAGAGTGCTCCGGCCCGGCGGTCGCCTGGCCATTTCGGACGTGGTGGCGATCGGGCCGCTGCCCGACGACGTCAGGGGCAATTCCGCTGCCCTTTGCGGCTGCGTCGCCGGAGCCATTCCGGCGGAAGAAATCGAAGTCCTGCTTGGCGAGATCGGTTTTGTGGAGATAGCGGTCGAGGTCAAGCCGGAAAGCCGGGAATTCATCAAGGACTGGTTCCCGGGCAGTGGCTTGGAGGAGTATGTGCGGTCGGCGGCGATCACGGCCAGGAAGGCGCCGCCACGCTCATGTTGTTCCTCGTCCCCATCGTCGGCGGATGCCGCGAGAAGGCGATAGATTCGGGGAAGAAGGCACGGATTGCCCTCGGCGCCTCGGTGGTCGGGCAGCGTTTGTATATCCACGACAACTTGGGGGGCGTCGCTGGATGTTGTTGCCCTGGCAGTCCATGCCGGCAGGCGTCCCCATGAAGAGGCGGGGCAATCGGAGCAAACATGAAGGAGACTGGCAGTATGAGCGTCAAAACGGGATGTGCCGAGGAACGGAAGTTGACGAGTGTCTTTGAGCGTTATCTGACGGTATGGGTGGCGCTGTGCATCGTGGGGGGCGTCATTCTCGGCAAGGTCGCCCCTGGGGTGGCCAAGTACTTGGACGGGCTGGCCATCACCGTGGACAAGGCGCCCGTCGTCTCCATTCCCATCGCCATCTGTCTGTTTTTCATGATGTACCCGATCATGGTGAAGATCGACTTCGCCAGCGTGATCAAGGCCGGTCGGAGCGGCAAGCCGGTGCTGTTGACATTATTCGTGAACTGGTGCGTGAAGCCGTTCACCATGTACGCCATCGCGCTTCTGTTCCTGGGGTTTCTGTTTCGTGGGCTGATCGGCGCGGAGGCGACTGATCTGGTCAAGATACCGTTTGGGCTCGACCTGGCCGTGGGTGCGCGGCACGGCGCTGGCACCGTGATCCTGGCGGACGGTGTGAAGATGCTGCAGATTCCTTTATGGCGCAGCTACTTCGCGGGCTGCATTCTGCTGGGCGTCGCGCCTTGCACGGCCATGGTGCTGGTCTGGGGCTACCTCGCGCGCGGCAACGACGGCCTGACCCTGGTCATGGTTGCCATCAATTCGCTGACCATGCTGGTGCTGTACGGCCTGCTCGGGGGCTTTCTGCTGGGCGTCGGCAAGTTGCCCGTGCCGTGGCAGGCGCTGTTGCTGTCCATTGCCATCTACGTGGCCTTGCCGCTGGTGTCCGGCTATTTGACGCGGCAGTGGATCATCGCCGCCAAAGGCGAGGCATGGTTCAGGGAGAAGTTTCTGCATGTGTTGACCCCCGTTTCGATCATCGCCCTGCTGGCAACCCTGGTGCTGCTGTTCAGCTTCAAGGGCGAAATCATCCTCACGCAGCCATTGACCATCCTCTGGATTGCGATTCCGCTGTTCATCCAGACCATGCTTATCTTCTGGATCGGCTATGCCCTGGCCAAGTGGCTCAAACTGACGTACGAGGACGCCGCTCCGGCCGCCATGATCGGCGCCAGCAATCATTTTGAGGTCGCCATCGCCACGGCCACCATGCTTTTTGGTCTGTCCTCCGGCGCGGCCTTGGCCACTGTGGTCGGGGTGTTGATCGAGGTGCCGGTGATGCTCTGGCTGGTCCGCATCTGCCTCCGCACTCAATCCTGGTTCCGGCGCTGACACGTGGCATGAGGTGGCGGTGCCGGAAAATGCACGGGTTGCGGCTTGGTCAAGCCGCCGCTGGTGTGCGGGTTGTCGTTGGCGGCGCTGAGCGGTGCCGCGGGATAATTTCCGGCCGCCGCTGGGCGGCAACGGCCCTGGCGGGGTCGCCGCGCAGGGCGCCGTAACTGACACTGGCTCGGGTTTTTGCCGCCAAAGGCGTTGTGTCAAGGTGGGGAAGTTCGCGACCTGCTTCGCACCATCCAGGCCGATTCCGTGCGGCCGGACCGGTTTTTGGTCGCGGCTGGCGGCCGCGACCTGCTTCCCGCCGGTTCCGTTGTCCACTGTCGACTGTCGTCTGTCCACTGTCGACTAATGTCCATTAGAGTCCATTAATGTCCACTCTTCGCTCGAGCGGCCAAGGGTGGCGCCGGGCGGCCGCGAATCCGGGTGCGATTACGCTCGGGGGGCGTATTTCCGGTCGGAGAGGACGAGTTCCAAAAACAGGGTGGCGGACCAGCCGTAGTCGCGGAAGGGCTGGCCGAACACGGGATCGCCCAAGGCGATCTGGGGCTTGCGCAGCAACGCCGGCGGATCGTCCTTGCGGCGGTCGTCGTAAAATTCAAAGAAAGTCCCGTAGAGCTGGAAGAATTTGAGTTCTTCGGCGACCGTGTCGCGGGCCAGCTGTTCGGCGTCTTCGTGGAAGCCGTAGCGTTTCAGTCCGAGGATGATCATGTAGTTGATGTTGATCCAGACCGGTCCGCGCCACATGTCCTTGCTGTAGGCGGCGGTGTTTTCGGCGGCGATGGACGGGACGCGGAACGGGGTTCCGAAGGTGGCGGGGTTATGCAGGTGGTCGCGGAGGCGGCGGGCCTGGGCCGGAGTCGGCGCGCCGCACAACAGCGGCAGAAAGCCGGAACTGGCCATGACCTCGGTCTGGCGTTTGCCGACGGTGTCGTAGTCGACATAGATTCCCAGCGCCTCGTTCCAGAGCCGTTCGTTGACGAGCCGGCACAGGCGCTGGTGGTGGTTTTGCCAGAATTCGCGCCGTTCCGGCTGGAATTTGGCCATCACCTCGCATTCGTGGGCCAGGTAGGCGTTGAAGTCAGTGGCGTCGAGCTGGATGGCGCCGTCGAAGCGTGGCGAGTTGTCCATGCCGCTTTCGCCGCAGCGGCAGTGTTTTTCACCGGAGATGTACCATTCGACCAGGCCGTCGCCGTCGGTGTCGCGGTTGGCCATGACCCATTCCAGGTAGCGTCCCAGCTTGGGGATCAGCCGGGTTCTCCAGGCGGGGTCGGACGCTATCTCCTCGAGCTGTTCGATGGCCAGGCCGAGGACCGGCGGCTGCGTCACGGACGATCTCGCCACCGGGGAGGCCATGTGCGGGATGTAGCCGTCTTCGCGCTGGACGTCGAAGACGGCTTCCACCAGGGACCGGGCGAGTTTGAGGTCGAGATGGCGGATGCCGATGGCGTGGAAGACCGAATCCCACAGCCACATGTTCTTGTGGGGCCAGCGGTCCGGCGTGCTCCAGATGGAATGAATCATCCCCTCCGGCGTGTAAATTTGGGTTTTCAGCTGGGAAAGGGCCTTGATGCAGCCGGCCCGGAGGTCGTCCGGAAGCCGGTCGGGAAGCGTGACGGCGTTGAGGAAGCGGGCGCGCTGCTGTAGAATGGGCTCCAGGTCGGCGGTCAGCAGCGTTTTGTCCAGCTTCCCGGCCGGCGCCAGGACCGTCCTGGCGCCCTGGACGGCCGTGGCCAGGCTGTCTTCATGCTCGGTGACGACGAAGTCGCCTTCGGTCACGAGGTTGTGGGCGTCGGCGAGGACCAGCCGGGAAATCTTTCCCGCCGCCGTCAGAACCGCGAAATCACCGGTCAGCTCGACGAGTGACGGCGTCGGCCCCTGGTAGCGGACCGTGGCGCGGCCGGGGATTTTGACTTCGACGGCGTAGTCATCCGCCGTTCGCAGGACCAGGCCGAGCGCGTAGTCGGTGGGGCCGTCGAGTCCGGAAAAGGCCATGAGCTGGCCGCGGGTCCACAGGTTGGGGCACTGCATGAAAAGGCTCCTTTGCTGGCCGGGAGGGTGAGGGCAACCGTAAGCGGTCAGCCATTGATAACTGAGCGATAGAGGAGTCAACGTTTGGGCGCTTCAGGTTCTGAAGCGCCACCTTGGCGCGAAAGGCCACTACGGCCGCCAGATGCAATGGCTGACCGATTACGGACAAGCGGGAAAAAACGGAAACGGATTTTTGCAATTGCGGTCGGATGGCATTACGGTAATGAATTATA
>JAKLHU010000192.1 GCA_022709995.1 Verrucomicrobiota bacterium
GGAACACCGCGCGCTACGTCATCAGCCAGGCCAAGAACTATGGCAACTCCCTCGGGGCGGCCAATACGATTCCGGCGGCCTACACGCTGGCCGGCCAGACGTGGCAGTGCGCCGTCTATGCGATGGACGCCAACGGCTACAGCCATGGCGTCATGAGCAACCTGGTCACCATCAACACATCCGAGTGGGACTTCCAGCTGCGGGTCGCCAAGACCTACAAGAACAACTACGGGCCGGTCGTCGGCGCCGACCAGGCCGTCAACCTCGGCTGGCGCAATGACGCCACCTTCGGGTTTGACCCGACCTTCGACAGCGCCTTGCCCGCGATCATGACGCCCGGCGCCGGCGTTGAAGACGACTCCCCGTTGACGCTGGGCCGCATGTATTCGATCGGCCTGGACAACACCTACGCCAAGCTGAACACGGACATCCGGCCGTACGGTCGGGCCGCGTCCTGGTTCATCAAGGTCGAGATGGGCGATTCCAGCGCCGAGACCATGGTCTTGTCCTGGGACAACGTCATGCCGCCGCCGGATACGATCGGCAACTTCACGATCACCCAGATGCGGCGGACTCCCGACGGCACCTACATGCCGGTTCCCGGCAGCACGCAGGTCATGACCGACATCACCTCCATCACGCATGACGAGGACGACATCGCCAACATGCAGACGGATGCGTACGGGCAGCGCTATGTCGTGTACCGCATCAGCCTGGGCGCTCCGGACAACCTGCAGGAAATCACCCTCGAGAAGGGCTGGAACATGATTTCCTTCAGCATCACGCCGCTCAACAACGCGGTGGACGACGTGTTCTCCAACGGCACGGAGAAATTCTATCGCGGCTCGGTCTGGATCTATGAGAACGGCCAGTACATCGTCGCCACCAACATTGTCGCCACTAAGGGCTACTGGGTGTATGCGCCGGTGAAGCGGACCTTCAGCGTGTATGGCGACCTGGAGAAGACCGCCATCCGCCTCAGCAAGGGCTGGAACATCGCCGGGCCGGTCTACGACATCGCTGACTTCAAGACGGCCTATGCCGCCTATGCGGCCAAGGTCGACCCCGACAACATCAGGATGTTCGTGTCCACGCCTGACGGGCAGACCAGCTACCAGCCAGTCGTCGTCAACGGCAAGTATCCGCTGTATGTCGGCAAGGCATACTGGATCTATGCCGCGGAAGACGTGGAGCTGCCTTTGATTCCAACCAAGTAACGGTTCGGGCGAAGCCCAGGAAGTGCCGGCGCCGGTGCGGAAACACCGGCGCCGGTGTTTCGGGGAGAGCCGGGCTCCTGTTCCTGCTTCCGGCCTTGGCCTTGGCGGTCGCCTCCCAGGACGGGGCGCGTCGAACCAGGGCCCCGGGCGGGTTGTCCAAGGCGGCGCGTTCCGCGTCGTTTTTCCGCATGTGATCATCTTCGGGGGGCCGATTGGCTTTCCGGCTACGGGATTTGTTTTTCCTATGATATCGAACATCCGCAACATCAGCATCATCGCGCATATCGACGCCGGCAAGACCAGCACCACCGAGGGCATTCTGTATTTTTCCGGCCTGACGCATCGGTACGGCAGCATTGACGACGGTACTACCGTCATGGATTTTCTGCCGGAAGAGCGGGCCCGCGGCATCACCATCGCGGCGGCCGCCGCCAGCGTGCCCTGGAAGGACTGCTCCATCCATCTGATTGACACGCCCGGACACATTGACTTCACGGCGGAAGTCGAGCGTTCCCTGCGGGTCATCGATGGCGCCGTGGTGGTGTTCAGCGCCGTCGAGGGCGTGGAGGCGCAAAGCGAAAAAGTCTGGCGTCAGGCGGACAATTATGGCGTCCCCAAGATTGCCTTCATCAACAAGATGGACCGCGTCGGCGCGTCCTTTGCCGATGTCGTCAGCCAGATCAACGCCAAATTCAGCGATTGCGCCTTGCCGCTGCAGATTCCCCTCGGCAGCGAGAATGCCTTCACCGGCCTGATTGATGTGCTGGCGGCCGAGCAGGTCCATTTTTCCGGCGAGCGCAACGTCGACATTCACCGCGAGCCGTTGGCGACGGACCAGCAGAAGGCCTGGCAGCAAGCCTATAATCGCGTGGTCGAGCGGGTCGCGGATTTTTCCGACGAGGTCGCCGAGTTGTTTCTGGCGGAGGAGGCCGTGCCCTTGGAGCTGTTGCGCCGGGAGATCCGGCGTCTCACCCTGTCACGCCAGCTGGTGCCGGTGTTCGTCGGCAGCGCCAAGAAGAGCATCGGCGTGCAGCTGCTGATGGACGGCATCCTGGACTATCTGCCGTCGCCGCTGGAGGCGAGCTACAAGGCGTTTGATGTCAAGACGGCGCAGGAGGTGACGGTCACGTCCGACCCCAAGGCGCCGTTCACCGGCTTTATTTTCAAGGTCAACGCCTCGAACACCGCGGACCTGTTTTTCATCCGGGTCTACTCCGGGGTTCTGAAGGCGAACGCCAGTGTCATCAACACGCGCAGCGGGGACAAGGTGCGGGCCCGGCAGCTGTATCGCATCTATGCCAAATCGACCGAGCAGGTCGACGAGGTCGGCCCCGGCGAAATCGTCGGAGTGACCGGACTGAAGGACTGCGGCATTGGCGACACCTTGTGCGAAGGCCGGCCGCTGCTGGCCTTTGACAAAATCGGCTTTCCCGACCCGGTCATCTCAATGGTGGTGGAGCCGAAATTCAGCAAGGACAAGGATCGTCTGGACGAAGCGCTGGCGCTGCTGTGCCGGGAAGACCAGACGTTGTGCCGTTCGACGGCGGAGGACACCGGCCAGCGCCTGCTTTCCGGCATGGGGGAATTGCACCTCGAGGTCAGCTTGAAGCGCGTGGCCGCGGACTTCAATGTCGAGATCCGCTGCGGCGAGCCACGGGTGGCGTATCGCGAGACCATCAAGGCCGAGACGGTCCAGACGGTCGTCTTCGAGAAAACGCTCGGCGACACGCTGTTGTTCGCCGGCCTCAAGATTGTTTTTCGGCCGTTGGCGCGCGGCGGGGATGTCTTCTCCATCACGTCGTCGGTGCGTGACGCCGCCGTGCCGCGGGCGTTCATCGCCGCCGCCGAACGAGCCCTCCATGACGGCTTGCGCACTGGCGGCCTCAACGGCTACCCCATGATCTATGTCGGCGCCGAAATCCGCGAATTGAAATTTTCGCCGGAGAGCACGACGGAGGGGGCCGTCGCCGGGGCGGCATTGCAGGCGATTGACCAGGCGTTGGCGCAGGTCGGGACGGTTATTCTGGAGCCGCTTATGCACTTGGAGGTCGTCAGCCCCGAGGATACGGTCGGCGAAATCAGCATGTATTTGCAGCCGCGTCGCGCCGTCATTCGCGATATTGCCGCCATCGGCAGCGTGAAAAAGATCATCTGCGAAGTGCCGCTGGCGGAGATGTTCGGTTTTGGCAAGGCGCTGCCCCGGCTCAGCGGTGGGCGCGGTGCCTTTTCCATGGAACCGTCCGGCTACCAGGAATTGCCGGCTGCCGCCGCCCGCCGCGGATTCTGAACCGACCGGTGCGTTCTGAACCACCGATGCACGTCGGTGCACGCCGATGCACGCCGATGTTGTTTATGGAGTCAATAATCTGATTGTGACTTTCCCGGCGCGGGGAGGGGGTGGCCGGTTGCCTGGTTGGGTCATCCTGCTGTTTTTTCCTGGCCGTGTGCGATCAGGATGCCGCCGATCAGGCTGACGGCCGCAAACATGGCGCCCGGGAAGGCGAGGATGGCGGGCAGGGGCAGGGCATGGTGGTCCCAGAGCCAGCCAAACAGGGTCGACAGGCCGGTGACGCCAAAGCCGATGAACATGGTGGCGATTGCCAGCAGGGCGGGGAAGGATTTAGGCGTCTGATTGCCCAAAACGGCGAGAAAGGCGGGAAATTCGCACGACCAGCAGAAGGCCCCGGCGACATAGGCCGTCGCCGCCCAACTGCCGCGCAGCCCCAGGCCCAGCAACCACAGACCGCCGCCGACCAGCCCGGGCAGGAGGATAAAACTGCGCCGGAGAGTTTTTTCCGGGAGCATGGCCAGGATGGCCCGGGACCCGACATAGGCCAGGGAGTAGGCGCTCAGCACGTATCCTGGCTTGAAGCTCTGGTAGTCCTTTTGTTCCAGCAGGCGCGGCAGCCAAATGGCCAGGCAGGAGTCGGCGGTTCCATGCAGAATCAATGCCGCCACCGTCAGGGCGATCCAGGGATTCCACTTCCACGTGGCCTGGCCGGATGCGATCGCCGCCGGCAGCCCGGACGGCGCCCAGGCGTTGTTCCACCGGCGCCAAGGCACGGCGGCCAGCAGGCACAAGCCAATGCCGATGAACGGCAGATGCAGAACAGACGGGAAAAGAACCGCCCCGCTGCTGACTCTGGTCAGCATTTTTTCCGCGGCCAGGGTGAAGAGCACGCCGCAGGCGCTGGCGCCGACGAGTTGCCAGGCGAGGACTTGGCGGCGGTTGCCGGGGAACATGGTTACCAGCCGGCCCTGCGCACTGACCACCAGGGCCTGATAGGAGAAGCTGTTCCAGGCCAGCATGATCATCATGGCCAGATAGGTCCGCGCCAAGCCCAGGCCGAGAAAGCTCAAGGCGACGCTCGCCAGGGCCGTCAGCACGACCCGATCCGCCCCGCCGCGTCGCGCCCAAAGGCCGGCCAGAAGAGCGCCGACGGCCCCGGGAACCGCGCCGATGCCCAGAAGAAAACCGAATTGCGTCTCGTTCAAAGCCAGATAGTCGCGCAAGACACTGCGGAAAACCGGCAGAACGGAACTGCAATACGATGAAAGACCCAAAAGCAGGATGATGGCAACCGCCATGCCCGGGCCGGTCTTACTCATCTTCCAGAAAGAAAGGAGTTTTTTCATCAATGAGGAGCTTCAGGCTTGATTTTGGCCCGGGTTTGGTTGGCGGCGCGGCGGCGTCTTTACCGTCTTGGACGTTTTGGGTCTTTTTGGGGTCAACCGTGCCTTGGGCGGCTTTGCCGGCCGTCGGCGTTGTCTTGGCGGCGTTGCTGGCCGGTTTGGACCCGGCGGGTGACGGGGGGCTCGACGGCGCCTTGTCCCGGCTGCGGCGCGCG
>JAKLHU010000193.1 GCA_022709995.1 Verrucomicrobiota bacterium
CGACCTCTTCGCCGAGGACCAGGTTCCAGCCGTATTGGATTTCCGCCAGAGAAAAATGCCCGCCGAGCAGCGTCTGGAAGCATGCCAGAAAGTCCTGCTCGCCCAGACGGCCGCACTCGAGCTCTTCAGCCGCTTGCCAGAGCGGCATTTCCGGCAGCCAGAAATCCTCCAGGCCAAAATAGTCAAACGCCCTCTGCGGTGTTATGTGCAGGCAGACATTGCCGATATCCAGAGCCACGACCTTGTTTTTTGCCATCTTCGTCTCCCCCCCATACGCCCCGGCCGCCCGCGGCATGTCCAAGCCGCCGGTAGCCGCCGAACGCGCCGGGCCAGCGGCCACCGGCAGGCCGGAAGCCTTGATTCATGCCGGCAGAGGCCACTTGGCCCCCGCGCCGGCTTGTTGCGGCAACGGCAACGGCGCCGTCTTTACGACTCGCGATCGCCGGTTTGGTTCCGTTGGCGCTTCCGGTCGCTATGCTGGCGCTTTGCCTGCAGGCGCCGTTCACGGCTGGCACGGGTTGGCTTGGTCGGCCGGCGCGGCTTGGGCGGAGTGGCCGCGGTCAGTAGCAGCTCGGTGAAACGGTCCAGCGCGGCGGCGCGGTTTTTTTTCTGGCTCCGATATTCCTGGGCGTCGATCAGGAGGACACCGTCACTGGTTAGACGGCCGCGCGCCAGCAACAGCAGACGGGTCCGCACGGCCGGAGGCAGCGAAGGCGAGGAAAACACATCGAAACGCAACTGAACCGCGCTGGCCGTCCGGTTGACATGCTGCCCGCCCGGCCCGGAAGCCCGGGTGGCGAGAAACTCCAGTTCCGCAACCGGAATCGAAAAATAAGGCCCAATCCGGATGGCGTCCGGCGAGGTTTCGTCAAGCATGGTCTTTCCTTGCCGGCAGATTGGGAACGGGCCCTGGCGCCCGGACGGTGCGCGGCATGGGTTTGAATATACCACTTCAAACCAAGAAATAAAACCGCCGACCCGCCACGCAAATTCTCTTTTGGCGCGGTTGCCGTTTCCGCATTGGCGCTATATTATGAAGACGTGGCAGCGGGCGTGACGGCCTGGTTGCCTTTTTTCGCCAACATCCATATCAGTACAGGAGGACACCCATGAAAAAGTTCAAATGCTCGGTCTGCGGCTGGATCTACGATCCCGCCAAAGGCGATCCCGACAATGGCGTCGCCCCCGGCACCCCCTTCGAAAAACTCCCGGATGACTGGACTTGCCCGGAATGCGGCGTGTCCAAGGAAGACTTCGAACCCGTCGAGGAGTAACCGGACCGAGATCACGTCTGTCGGAGCGTCCGAATAGGAATGCCTTTGTTGCCTTGGCCAGGCGTTGCTCGCAGTAATGGTCCGGCTGGCAGCCGGCGCCGACGCCTCTCCCGGCCGGCAAAAAGGTATTCTTCCGGACGCGCCATATATATACAAGCGTAAGGATCTGCAATGACCGCCGAAGCTACCATTACCTTGACCATCAACAACGGCGCTTTGACGATTGCGGCGGCGGCAGGCGAAACCCTTTTCCAGGCGTTTGCCCGCAGCCGCGTCTTCTTGCCCACGGCATGCGGCGGCCAGGGCCGTTGCGGCTTGTGCCGAGTCCACATTACGGCCGGCAGCCCCGAACCGACGGAGACGGACCGGAAACACCTTGACCAGGAAGCGATGCAAAACGGCTTCCGGCTGGCCTGCCAGACCGTCGTCAGCGGGCCGATGGCCATCACCATCCCGGAAGCGTACTACACCGCGACCGACTATCGCGTCAAAGTGACCAGGATCACCCCCCTCACCCGGGACATCTTCATGGTCCGCTGCCAAGCGCTTGAGCCGCGCCAGATTCACGTCGAAGCCGGCGCCTGGATGTTCTTCCACTGCCCGCCCTATGAAGGCTGCCCCGGCGGCGTCGACCGACCCTTTTCCATCGCTTCCGACCCCCGCGACAAGCGCAACCTCGAATTCATCATCCGCCGCAATCCCGTCGGCATCTGCACCAAGTGGATTTTCGAAAAAATGCAGGTTGGCGATGAAATCAGGCTGAACGGCCCGCATGGCGAGTTCCGGCTGCACGACACGCCGCGCGAAGCCCTTTTCATCGCCGGCGGCAGCGGCCTGTCCGCCATCCGGTCCATCCTGCTGGAGATGAAAAACAAGAAGTCGCCCAAGAAGACGCGTCTGTTTTTCGGCGCCGCCACCTGCCGGGACCTCTATCTTCTGGATGAACTGCGGGACTTTGAGCGGAGCCTGCCCGACTTCCGCTTCATCCCGGCCGTCAGCGCCGTTTCCCCCGGCGACGTCTGGGACGGCGAAACCGGCCTGATTACGGCTGTCCTCGCCAAGCATGCCGGGGACTGCTCCGAGGCCGAAGCCTATCTCTGCGGCTCGCCGGCCATGGTCAACGCCTGTATCAGTGTCCTGACCGCCCACGGCATGCCCTGCTCACAAATTTTCTTCGATAAATTCGCCTGAACCGACACCACCCGGGCGTGGCCGGCCGGGCACCTCCGCCCCGCCAGCCCTGCCCGCCGACCAGCCCCCGCCTGCATTCATGACTAAACGCCAACACCATGCCGTCGTGCCCGGTTTGCCGCCAGGCGCTCTCCTGCACGATGCCTCCGCCCTCGTCCCCGACGGCGTCGGGGTGGTTCGCTTTGACCGCGACACCTGCGCGGAAAAGCATTTCGCCACTGCCGCCGAAGTCCTCGCGTGCTGCCGGGACAGCGCCGCGACGGGCGACCAGCAGCCCGTCACTTGGATCAATATTGCCGGCCTGGGTGACATCCAGCTGATACAGGACATCGGCAACGCTCTCAATCTCCACCCTCTCGCCCTTGAAGATGTCGTCAGCGTCCCGCAACGCCCGAAAATTGACGACTATGACTCCCACCTGTTCATCACTCTGAAGATGCTGCATCCCGGCCCGGACGCCATCGTGGTTGAACAAATAAGCCTTTTTTTGCTCAGCAATGCCGTGGTCACGGTTCAGGAGTTCAACAACGATTCCCTGGAGCCGGTCCGGATCCGACTGCGGCATAACAACAGCAAGCTGCGGACCATGGGGGCCGATTACCTGGCCTATGCCATCATCGATACGGTCGTCGACAATTATTTCCCCTGTCTAGAGCAGCTCTCGGAACAGACGGAAGTTCTGGAAGAGCATATCTTCAAGACGTCGACGCAGACGTCGACGCTGGAGCTCATCCACCGCCTGCGCCGCGAAATCAGCGATGTCCGCCGGTCGGTCTGGCCCCTGCGAGACATGCTCAATGCCATCTGCCGCGACCCCCTGCCTCTGCTGGGCAGCCATGTCAAGCCTTTTTTCCGTGACTGTCTTGACCACTCCATGCAAATCCTGGAAAGTCTGGACAGCAACCGCGAAGCGGCCGCCGCCCTCATGGAAGTGCATCTGTCGACGCTGAGCAACCGCATGAATGAAGTCATGAAAGTACTGACCATCATTTCCACGATCTTCATTCCTCTGACCTTTGTCGTCGGCGTGTATGGCATGAATTTCGACCATATGCCGGAACTGCGCTGGCGCTGGGGCTATTGGGCCTGCTGGATGGTCATGCTCTTCTGCGCTGCCGGCATGGTCTGGATTTTCAAAAAACAAGGCTGGCTGGGACGTCCCGCGTCGCCGTCACGGCCGTCTTTCCCGAGCCTGTCCCCCCGGCAAAGCCTGAAATTTCTCGAAAACTGGCTCAAACAAACGAAGTCATCTTAGCCGAACCCAAACGTCGAATCAAGGACAAAACCATGCATTCACCTTCAGCCGCCTGCCGTCTTGCCCGCCGTTTTCTATCCGCCGCGGTCATGGTCGTCGTCCTGACCGGTTGCTCCACGCCGTCCGCCTGGAAGCCGACGGACGCCCGCCCGGCCCGTCTGGACGCCGAGTCGCCGGCGGAGCGCCGCACGGCCTTGATTCGCGAATCAAATCTGGGGCTGAATGCCATTCCGCTGCTGACGGCCGCCCTCAACGATGAGAATCTCATCGTCCGGCGCACGGCCGTCCGCCTGCTGGCCTCGCATGGCGAGCCGGCGGCGGAAGCCCTGTCGCTTGCTTTCGCCAACAACGACCCCCACGTGCGCCGGGCCGCCTTGCAGGCGTTGTGCCTGCTCAAATCCGGCGATGCCCTGACACCGGTGCTGGCCGCCGCGGCCAAGGACGACGACCGCTCCCTACGCCTGTTGGCCGTTCAACAGCTGGGCGCCTCCCTGCCCGTGACGGGCGAACGCCTGCCGCTTCTGCAAGCGGCCGTCAAGGATCCCGATCCGGAGATCAGCCGGATCGCCCAGAATGCGACCTGGCCCTTTTTCCGGGAAACGACGCTCCTCCGGAACCGCGCCGACTGGGACCATGACGTCAAAACCATCCAGAAAATCCAGCTGCCCAAGGAAGACTGGGCCATCATGACCGACCCCGACAACAGCGGCCACACCAAGAACTGGTTCGCCGTCGACTTCAAGGACAGCGACTGGAAGCGCATTCCGATTGAAGACCACTGGGAAAAAGCCGGTGTCCAGCACGATGGCTACGCCTGGTACCGCAAAACCTTCGCCGCTCCGGAAAAACCGGCCAAATTCAACGCCGCGGAAATGCACTTCGAGGCGGTTGACGAGTGCGCCTGGGTCTGGCTCAACGGCGTCTATATCGGACAGCACAACCTCGGCCCCGGCGGCTGGACCATCGCCTTCTCCCTCGATGTCACCAAGGAAATCGTCTGGGGAAAAGACAACCAGCTGACCGTCCGCGTCCTCGATTCCAGAGGCGGCGGCGGCATCTGGAAACCAGTCTACTTGGAAATCCTGGAGTGATTCCCTCCCCTTGACCCGCATCCGCTGCTTGCATTCTCCGCCCCGAATGGCCGACCAGCCACTTCGGGGCGGTTTGCGTTTGCACCCCTTCGGCCCAAAACATGGTTTCGTGACAACCAAATCCCATTACGTGCCCAATAACCCCGCGTCAACCGGTCAAATAATCGTAATCGGCCAGTGTAGAACCCGGCGCTCCGCTGGGACAATTTGCAGGTTACAGGCTCCTTGGGTGGGCGGCGGCGTACGGTGT
>JAKLHU010000194.1 GCA_022709995.1 Verrucomicrobiota bacterium
TGGTCAGCGCCACCATCTGGACCGTGGTCAGGGCCGTGATGTCGGCGACCTCGATGGCCTTGACCTGGGCGGCCGACAGCGCCGCGAAGTCCGCCGAGGTCAAGGCCATCGCGGCCGTCCTCAAGGGAACAACGAAGCCCTATTGCACCCACATGCGCGATGAAAACGCCTTCATCGTCGAAGCGATCCAAGAAGCCGCCGACATCGCCGCCAGCGGCTCCCGGCGACTCCAAATCAGCCACTTGAAAATTTCCGGCGGCCCGGCCCACTGGCCGAAGTACGACGGCGCCGTCGCCGCCATCGCGGCGGCCCGCGACGCCGGAGTGACGGTAACCGCCGACCGCTATCCCTACGTCTTCTGCGAAACTGGCCTGCGCCAAGTCATGCCGGAACCATACGCCGACATCCATGACCTGAAAAAATTCTTCCTCGACCGCCCCGATGCCAGGGCCGAGGCTGTCCAGGCCCTGGACCACGGGTTGCACCCGGCCTGGCAGACCTGCGACGGCTGGAAGTCCATCGTCCTCTGCAACACCGGCGACCCGGCCGACCGGGACATCCTCGGCCTGACCATCGCCGAAATCGCCGCCCGCCGCCACCAGACCCCGGGAGCAGTCTGCGTCGACATCATCGCCCGCACCACCGCCAGCGCCGCCTATGAAACCATGAGCCAGGACATTCTGCTCAAATTCCTCCAGTTCCCTTGGCTGATGCCGGGCTCGGACGGCGCCACCACGAGCTTCGACTACTCGGTCAAACGCGGCCATCCGCGCTATTTCGGCACCTTCCCGCGCTTCTTCCGCCTGGCCCGACGCTTCGCCCCGGCCGCCGAAGTCATCCGGCGCATGACCTCGCTGCCGGCCGACGTCTTCAACCTCGCCGGGCGCGGCCGCATCGCCGTCGGCGGCCCCGCCGACCTCGTCCTCTTCGACGAGGCCAGCCTGGACGCCGGCTGCGACTTCGCCGCCCCGCATACGCTGGCGACCGGCATCCGCCAGACCTTCGTCGGCGGCGTCATCGCGTACGACCACGAAAACCCCGCCCACCGCCCCCGCGCTGGAAAATTCCTGTTTGCCTGACCAGCCGCCCCGGCCCGGGCGACCGCTGGTTGCGGACGTCATGTGTCCGCTCCGACCAAACCGCCCGCGCCTCTTCTTTGAGAAGTGACCATGAATCTTGCCAAACTTATCCCGCCGACTTACGCCGGCATTCTCATCTATCCGATCCTGGCCCTGGCCTTCGCCTGGTTCCTGACCCGCCTCTGCATCAAGTTCCTGCCGAACCTCGGCTTTGTCCGGCTTCCCGGCGGACGCCATATCCACACCAGCCCCATCCCGCGCGGCGGCGGCCTCGCCGTCTTCACCGCCTTCTTCACGGTCAATGCGGCCTTCCTGCTCGGCACCGACATCCCGGGCGGGCCGGAGTACTTCCTCCGCTTCCTCATGCCCGCCATCCCCCTCGTGATCCTCGGTCTGGTCGACGACCGCTGGGAAATTTCCGCTTGGATCAAGCTCGCCGTCCACCTTGCCGTCGTCGCCATCATCTGGAACCACGCCCGGCCGGAATACTCTTTTTCCAACTGGACGGCGCCCTGGTTCGTCTCTCTGGGCCTCACGGCGGTCTGGGTCATCCTCGTCATCAACGCTTTCAATCTCATCGACGGCCTGGACGGCCTGGCCGCCGGCCTTGGCGTCATTTCCTGTGGCTGCATGGCCGTCTGGTTCATTCTCCTCGGCAACCATGCCATGGAAGTGGTCACCATCGCCGTCATGGCCGGCGCCCTGCTGGGCTTCCTCCGCTACAACTTCAATCCGGCCCGCATTTTTCTCGGCGACACCGGCAGCACCTTCATCGGGCTCTTCTTCGCCATCCTCAGTCTGTCGACGCTTGACCGGGTGGTGACTTTCACCTCCATCCTGCTTCCTCTTCTCGCCATCGGCGTTCCCATCTTCGACGTTTTCCTGGCGATCTGGCGCCGGAGCGCCCGCAAGCTGGAAGACAACCACGCCGGCGGCATCATGACCGGAGACAAGGATCATCTCCACCACCGCGTCCTGCGCGAAACAAGCGGCCAGAAGGCCACGGCCTTCCGTCTTTATCTGATCGGCTGCGTTTTTTCCGTCATTGCCATCGTCGTGCTGATTCTGCGCCAGTCCGCCCCGGCCATCGGCTATCTCATCCTCATGATTGCCCTGGTCATCGCCCTGCGCCAATTTGCCAGCATCGAGCTGTGGGATTCCGCCCGCCTGATCCGCCGCGGTTTCAGCAAACCGCGCACGGCTCTCTGCCTGCACATGGCTCAGCCGTTCTACGACTTCCTGGCCATCGCCTTGTCCTTCACCATCGCCGCCACTTTAGGCCTGGGCTTCTACCAGGACTCGCTGCTCTTCATGAGCTGCTTCGCCCCCCTCGCCCTTATCCTCTGCTTGAGCAAAATCTACCGGGTCTACTGGGTGCGCGCCGGCCTCGGCAACTATTGGCGGCTGGCCTTGACGGTCGGCCTCGGCGCCTGGGTCTCCTGCCTCATCGCCTGGTTGATTCGCGCCGACCACCTGATCAACTCCTGCCAGCTGACAAACCGGGAAATGCTCGCCGCCGCCTTGCTCTTCACTCTCCTCAACATCTTCCTGATCTGCTTCGAACGCTTCTTCATCCATTACGCCGAAGGATACCTCTATAGAAGATTGTTTTTCCTGTTCCAGCAGCAGGCTCGGAAACGCCTGCGCCGGATCCTCATCTACGGCGGCGGCCACAACTGCCGTTTTTATGCCAATCAACTTTACAACTCCGCCTCGGAAGGCGGCGAAACCATTGTCGGCATCCTGGATGACGCCCCGGCCCTGCAGAATCTGATTGTCCACGGCTTCCCGGTCATCGGCGCCCTCGACCAGCTGGAATCAATCCAGAACCAGCGCCATTTCGACAAAATCGTCATCACCACGCACCACATCCCCGCCGAGAAGCTCGACATCCTCAAAAACTTCTGCATCAAGAACAACGTCGAATTGACGAGCTATCGAACGACGGAAATGCAGCTGTTGCCCGGAGCCAAAATCACGCCGACCTGAACCGCCTGGCGACCTCAGGCCCCGCCGTCCCCACCTCCATCCCTACCATCTATCGGAGCCGCTAAACATGGAAAATCTGCTTGCCGACATCAACCGCCTGCGGCAGGAACGCCGCGCCGTCATTCTCGCCCATACCTATCAGTCCCCCGAAGTCCAGGACATCGCCGATTTCGTCGGCGATTCCTATGGCCTCAGCGTCAAGGCCGCCCAGATCGCCGACGCCGACGTCATTGTTTTCTGCGGCGTGCAGTTCATGGCCGAAACCGCCGCCATCTTGAATCCCGGACGCCAGGTCCTGATGCCGGATCCGGAAGCCGGCTGCCCGATGGCCGACATGATCACGGCGGACCAGCTCCGCCAATTCAAGGCCGAACACCCCGGCGCCCCGACGGTTTGCTATGTCAATTCAACGGCGGAGGTCAAGGCCGAATCCGATGTCTGCTGCACGTCCTCCAACGCCGTCAAAATCGTCCAATCCCTCGGCGACGTTCCCGAAATCCTCTTTGTCCCGGATCAATACCTGGGGCGGTTTGTCGAGCGGCAGCTTGGACGCCGCCTGGTGCTGTGGGAGGGTTTCTGCCCGACCCACTACACCCTCGGCCCCGAAACCATCCGGAAAATGAAACGGCTCCATCCCGACGCCAAAGTCATGGTCCACCCGGAAACCAGGCCGGAAACCCAGGACGCCGCCGACTTCATCCTCTCCACCGGCCAAATGGTCGACCTGGCCAAAACCACGCCATACCGGCAATTCCTGGTCGGCACCGAGGAAGGCATCCTGCACACCCTCCGGAAAGCCGCGCCACACATCGAGTTCATACCCGCCAGCGACTTCCTGCGCTGCCCGAACATGAAAAAAACGACCTTGGCCAAAATCAAAACCTGCCTGGAAACGCGGCAAACCAGAATCACGGTTCCGGCCGAGATCGCGGCCAAAGCCAAAATCGCCATTGACAAAATGCTCCAGATCAGCGCAGCCAAGTAAGCCATTCCCCTGGCGGCCAATCTGTCCCCACCCCGATGACCCGATTTGCCGGGGAGCCCGAAACGCCGCCAGCGGCCCGCCCGGCGCACCGCCGCTCCGGCCCAAACGTACGCCCGAAACCTACCGGCACCCGGACAAAAAAACAACCCGGCGGCACTGGCATGCCAACAATCAAGCCGGCATGTTTCGCTTATGCGACTATTTTCCTTCCCCGAAAAACCACATATTCAATAGCATGTTAATAACTCCCGCTGTCAATAACCAGCCGATGGCAAAGAAGCGAAAAGAATGCCCATTGAAAATCATAACCACTTGGAAAACAATCAGTAAGCAACCAGCGAAATTGTCCTAACTTAATCTAAATGCCTGTTCGCAACCTGTTGATAACCCGGTGGCGAGGGTCGCCGCGGAGCCGTTTCGCCCCCGGGGACGGACGCCACGGCCAAGCCGGATCAACCCGAAGCGAACCATCGGGGCAAACCTCTTCCGCCGGCGAAAAGGACGTTGATTCCACGAGCAAACACCGGGAAAGCCGTAAAAATAAGTAGTCTGCATTTGCGAAACGGCCGAGGCGGGGTATTTTTTAGTATACACTTGGTTGTTGACGTTTACGCCAGATTGCGCGATACGCCAGAAATCGCCGCCACCGACAGCATCAGGAGGTCCGCCATGACACAGAATCCCATGGACGGCAGCAAGGCCAAATTGCGGCTGAAAAATACCGACACCAACCGGTTCAAAGTCGAAACCGGCAGCATGCCGGCCATTAAGCCGCCTTCCGCACCGCCGGTTCGCAGCCCGGAAACTCCGGAAGCAACCCGGACCATCAATGACCCCTTGAGCTTGCGCGACACGGCAACGGGCAAATTGAAACGCGTCACCGACACGCAGACGAGCGCATCGGCCTTGGCTCCGAGCCAGGTCAGCCCAACCGCCGAGGCGCAACCAAAAACGGAAACCGTCCGTCTGAAAGTCGTTCGCAGCAGTGCCAAGCCCGGCGTCAGCCT